>NZ_QTZO01000043.1 GCF_004025585.1 Pseudodesulfovibrio sp. S3 | reverse complement strand
AAAAAGCGGATTGCCTTTCGCATCCAGTGGAGCGCCTTGGATGCCAACGGCATCCAACAGCGGCTCTCGTCCCCGACCCCCTCCCGCGCAGACCTTCCCCTACGGCAGCAAGCCCTCCCACCAACGCCGATACCTCCCGGCAAACGAATGCACCAGCCCTTGATCGGAAGGCCTAGAAGCTGACGATGATGGGGCGGCGGCTCTTGTGCCGGGGTCAGGGGATGTGGCTTGACGGGTCACGTCAGGAAGGGGAAGCGCCTATAGGCCAAGGCAGTGGAGCCACCCCGAATCGATCAGCTTCTTGCCGCCGATCACCGGGCGGCCAAAAGCCAAAGCCGCATTTTTTTGGTTCTTTTTTGGGGCGGCTCAGCCAAAAAAGAACCCCGCCGGGAGGGCAGAAAAAAA
>NZ_QTZO01000042.1 GCF_004025585.1 Pseudodesulfovibrio sp. S3 | reverse complement strand
GCATAGGTGCAACCATGAATTTTTTGCCTGACAACGATATCCTGACCCTGTTGATGGGAGCGACCCTGGCCGTGAAGATGGTGTTGCTCTTCCTGGGATGCATGTCCCTGTGGAGCTGGACCATCATTTTTTTCAAGTTTTTCACCATTGGCACGGCCCGCAAAAAGGTCATGCAGGGATATGATGCCTTCATGGCTTCAGGCGACCTCTCCAAGGGGTTGAAGGGGCTGGGCGACAAGGCGGATTCTCCGCTGGCCCGCGTCTCTTCCCTGGCCGTGAAGGAGTTTCGCTTGCTGGAAAAGGCCGAAGTCAACCGCGAGCGCAAGCGGCTCCTGGTCAAGGACACGCTCCGACGCGTACTCAAACAGGGTATTTCCAAGGAAATGAGACTGTTGACGCGCAATCTTCCGTTCCTGGCCACCTGCGCCAACGCCGCCCCGTTCATCGGCCTGTTCGGCACGGTCTGGGGCATCATGCATTCCTTCCATTCCATCGGCCTGGCCCAGTCCGCAGCCTTGGCCACGGTGGCGCCCGGCATCTCCGAGGCGCTCATTGCCACGGCCATCGGGCTTCTGGTCGCTATCCCGGCCACCATTTTCTACAACTACTTCCTGGGCAAGCTGAACGAAGTGGAGACCGGCATGGTGGACTTTGCCGGAGCCTTCCTGAACCGGGCCGAGCGCGAGATCGCCTGGGCCGACAAGCCCGAGAAGCAGTAGGAGCGGGTCCATGGCTATCAAGACCGGCGGCGGTTTTCTGAACGAGATCAATGTCACGCCCTTTGTGGACGTGATGCTGGTGTTGCTGATCATCTTCATGGTCACGGCACCGCTCATGACCCAGGGCGTGGAGGTGGACCTGCCCACCACCCGGACGGTCAAGAACCTGCCCCAGGATTCCGAGCATCTGGTGCTCAGCGTGAAAAAGGACGGCACCCTGTTCCTTGACGAATACCAGGTGGGCCTGGACGAACTGGAAGAGCACCTCAAGCGGTTGGTATCCAAACAGAAAAAGCAGCTTTT
>NZ_QTZO01000041.1 GCF_004025585.1 Pseudodesulfovibrio sp. S3 | reverse complement strand
GTAATTTAGTATGTGAATTGGCAGTAGTTAGCATAATTATACTGTTACCCGTTGACCAACTATAAAGGGGTATATATTTATTAAAAAAATTTTTGGAGATATAAATGTCTAAAGTTGTTTCAGCTGTTGCGATCCATGCTCTTAGGGAGGCTCTGACGTCAATCTATTGGTATAAAAAGGATTTAAAATTTTTTTTAAAGAATTGTATTAGCGATAAAACCATAATTGCTAGGATTGATTGGAGTAACTACAAGCATCAAATCGTGGCAGACTTGGTAGACATTCTTTGTTCTGATCAGGACAAATATCTCGGAGATATTCGTCGTCTCTTTCAGGAAGTGTCCAAGATGGATTCTTTTCAGCACCTTGAACATGTAGAAGACTCGCGAAACAAGATTAGAAAAGCAAAGACTGCAGTTGCCGAGTTGAAACGGATAGTTGATACACACGATGCTGCTACTGAAGCGAGCCAATTTTCAAAAGAAAGAAGAAAGAAGGAGGCGGAAAGGGTAAAACATAATCTGGCAATTAAGGATAAACTGGCAAAAATTAAAGTTGAGTATTTTTCACTTTTTGGTTCTGACTCTCCCCAGAAGCGTGGGTTTAAGCTTGAGAGCATTCTGTATGATTTGTTCGAGTTGTTTGATTTAGACCCCAAGGCATCATTTAGGAATACTGGAGAGCAAATTGATGGTGCATTTAGCTTAGAGGGGACTGATTATTTGTTTGAAGGGAAATGGCAGCAACAACCCTCTGGTTGCGCCGACTTAGATTCTTTTGCTGCCAAAATTAGTCGTAAGTTGGATAATACGCTCGGACTTTTTTTATCAATTAATGGATTCTCTGTGGACGGAGTGAAGGCCCATGCGGCTGGAAGGTCAGTTACTATCCTAATGACAGGCGCTGACCTAATGGCGGTATTAGAAGAGCGAATAGACTTTGTACAACTTATTAGACGTAAGAAGCGGCATGCCGCCCAAACAGGTGATATATTGTTAGAATTTAAAGATTTTTGAATTTCTATCTCTGCGAAGCGGCACCAAAAAGCTTTGGAAAAGGATGGGGATGGGGTCTGGGG
>NZ_QTZO01000040.1 GCF_004025585.1 Pseudodesulfovibrio sp. S3 | reverse complement strand
CTGAACTTGTAGCCGAAAGTGCCGCCGGTCGGGTTCTGGACCAGAACGAGGTTTTCAGGCTCCACGCCCAGGCCCGGGGCGATCATGTACAGGTGCAGGTGCAGGCCGATGGATTTGGAGTGAATGCACAGCTTGCCGTCATCGTCCTGGTAGGCGAAACCTACGTCCGGCTCGATGGGCATGTGCGGTTGACGCTGGGTGTAGTAGTTGCCTTCAACGACAACGTCGGCCTTGTCGAAGATGGGACCGGTCTCTGCGCCCTTGGCGATCTTCTGGGTGTAGTAGACGTTGGGGGTGCCCGGATGGATCTCCATGGCGTCGTCGGCCATGGCTGAGGCGGCGTTCATGTATTCGGGCAGTTGCTCGATCTCCACCTTGACCAGCTTGGCGCCGGCCTTGGCCGCTTCAGCAGTCTCGGCGCAGACAATGGCAATGGCGTCGCCGAACTGGAAGATCTTCTCGTCGCACAGGATAGGACGATCCCAACCGTCACCCTTGTTGGTGGGGAAGGTGATCAGACCGGTGATGCGGTTCTTGCCCTTGACGTCCTTGTGAGTGACCACCTTGTACACGCCGGGAACGGCCTCGGCCGCAGCGGTGTCGATGGACAGGATCTTGGCATGGGAAACCTCAGCCTGCACCAGTTCGCACTGCAGGGTTCCGGGAGGCAGGCGCAGGCCCACATCGGCACCGAAGTCCCAGGTGCCGGTGACCTTGGCCACGGCAGAAGGACGGGGATAGTTCGTGTTCCAGATGCGGCCGTCTTCGGGGATCTTGAAGATCAGGTCGTCCTTGGTCTTCTCGCCGCGCATCACTTCGGCGGCGGCCATGACGGCGTCCACCAACGGTTTGTAACCGGTGCAGCGGCAGGCGTTGCGATTCTTCTGGAACCAGTCGCGAATCTCATCGCGGGTCGGCTTGGGGTTGCTCTCCAGCAGGGCATAGGTGGAGACCAGGAAGCCCGGCGAGCAGAAACCGCACTGGGCACCGCCGTAAGCGATCCAGGCCAGCTGGATGGGATGCAGGTTGTCCGGGGTGCCGATGCCCTCGAGGGTCATGATCTTGGTGCCGTTGTCGACACGCTTCATCTTGGTGGAACAGGAGCGGGCCAGCTTGCCGTCCTTGATGACGGTGCAGCTGCCGCACATGCCGGTGTCGCAACCGACCTTGACGCTGGTCAGACCGAGATTGGCACGCAGCACATTGGCCAGGGATTCCTCAGGCTCACA
>NZ_QTZO01000039.1 GCF_004025585.1 Pseudodesulfovibrio sp. S3 | reverse complement strand
CAGATGGCCACGCAATGTCTGTCGCACCACTCCCTGACAAGTTCCAGATACAGCTGGTAATCCGCCTCGCAAAAGAACGTGGGCAATCGACGGTTTCCTCGCTGCACCACATGGTGGGCCTCACCGGATACGACAATACGAGCAATTCTCGGCATGGGCACAATATCCTACATGGACTCTACCAAGTCAAGAATTAGGTATACTGTCCCCCTAATTCCAATATCCTACATGGACTCTACCAAGTCAAGAATTAGGTATACTGTCCCCCTAATTCAATTCGGTCCCCCTAATTCGTCCCCCTAATTCCTTTTTGAAGCGTAGGACAAAAAACAAGACCTGACCCCATTCTGTTCCTCATTAACTAGTTTCTACCACCGTTAGTATCTAAAAAAGAGAGCTCCTTTCTAGCCCATTGCAATTCTTTAATCACGTCTTCAACTGGAACCGCTCCCCAGCCTCCATCTGGGTTATTGTAAAAAATGACTTCAGCTTGCCCGCGTTCATTAATCACCTCTGCAAACAAATGATCGTTCATCCACAACTCAACAAATATATTTTCTCGATTATCTATATCGCTTGCTATTTGTACTTTAATCATTTTTTGGGCTCCAATAATCCAATAAATTGACCATCACCACCGAACCGTAAGCCACGGCCATCCGGTGCAACCATGTCAACAAATTCACCATAACGCTTATTTTGTTGGTGGGGAATGGGGTCATGGGGAATGGGGTCAGGTCTTGAATTATAAGGTTTCAGGCGTCATCTTTTTTACAATAATGCTGACACTCGAGTAGTGAAGTGAATATTTCTAACGTTCCAGTTGGACTCACTGCTCTGCCGGGAAATACCGGATGTTTTTCAGGGCTTCTATCGCTTTTGTAATGTTCTCCTTATTCATGGGCCACTTGTCGGTTTTCATGTATTCACGCTTGGAGCGCCAGGCCAGATAGACCTTAGCGAAGGACTGCTCCACTTGGCTTATCAGGAGAAATCCGCTTTCGGTATTATCGCCATCCTTGACCAGCGGATCGATGAGGTCACTACATAGATAGGTCAAAATGACAGAGCCGTTTTCCGCGCTTGCCAACGTGATCTTCGGCTTCGCCTTGCAGCCAAGGGCTAAGGCATTGATCGACTCCTGCGTGAACCGCTTTATGTCGTAATCAGGCAGGTAGAAACCGTAGATGCCGTATAGCTGTTTCCAGCTGTCGAATTCCTGCTCCTTAGGGATGAACTCCAGTGAGAACAGGTTCTTCTGTTGATTGCGAAAGGGCTTGGAGTTGCCCAGATCCTTTACCTCTTCCACCCAAAGAGGCGGCGGGAATTTAAGGATGCCTTGGTATAGCTGGATGACCTGGGTCATTTCCTGCTGTTGGGCCGCGTCCTGGGCCTGCGCGTTCGCTGCTCCCAACAGGAGGAACAGAGTCGTCGACAGAAGGAGAGCGCTGTAGCGGAATTCAGTTGGCATGTTTCTTTTTCCATTTTTCGATTTCGATTTCGTAATCGGTGGGAGTGGTGGGCAAGGTTGCTGGGCGGAATTTTTCTACACTCGCAGGAATATCGAATTCCATTCCACGCTTTTCAAGAAAGTCTACGCATCGCCAGAACCAATAATATTGCGGGGCATTCTTATTACCTGAAACAGCTTCAACTCTATTTTCGCGAGCTTCACTCATAATATGATTCTTAATCCCAATTCCGTGTTTAGTGATTTCTTCATAATCAGCACCATCCTGCAAAAGGAAATAAGCAAGTTCATAATTCTCAAGACTTGCCCTATATAAGAATGTATACCCCCCCCCATCTTTAAAGTGGATATCAGCTCCGTAACAATATAAAACTGCAAAAGCATCTGCCTGCGAAGGTCGAGTAGCCCAGAGTAAAGGCTGGGTCCTGTAATTCTGGACAACTAGATTGGGATTTCCCCTTCCTATTTCAAATATCATTTCAAGATAGTCAGTGCCAATAATGGGTGACTGCCATGCAGCGACATGAATTAACGATAATTCGTCAGAATACCCTTTGCGACCTTCCCAAATAATATTGGGGTCAGCACCATGTTCAAGTAGACGTCTGAATCCCTCTTTATTTGGATGGTACAAAACCCAACACGGAACGGTTATACCAGAACGTCCAGCAGCGTTTGGGTCAGCTCCTTGAGCCAACAGTTTATCAATATACTCCAGATCACCTTCAGATGCGGCTAGGGCTAGTTGCTGGGCTTGGCGATCCCCTGGAAACAACTTGCTCACGCTCATGTCGGTCAAGGAATTTTGCCCTTTCAGAGCAGCATCAACACATCCTGACGACAGCAATATGACCAAGCTCAACAATACAGTAGCTAACCTCATTACTTCACAATCTCCGTTTATTTTTGTTGGACATAAAAGGCATCAACCATGGCGTCAATCCCATGAACCCCACCGCCTTCAACGACATGCCTCTCCCCGACTGATGGCAGCATGAAGCTGAGCAAGTCTTGCAGGTTGTTCAGAAGGTCGCCTCTGCTTGGAATTAGAGGGACAGTATACCTAATTCCGCTTCTTCGGGCCGGGTTTCCGGCGTCGCAAGTCCACTCCTGTACGGGCTTGCAACCGATCGAAAAACGCGTCGTTGCCGAGTGGGCGGCCTGTCCGTGCATGCTTACTCAAGGCATCCATAGCATCCTGCGCATCCCCTGAGGCTATGAAGCTTCGCCAATCCGGAACCATGGAAAGCAGAGGCCCTGCCTTTACCAGAATATCGTCCCTCCCTTGCAAATGGGCCAGGGCGCTGCTCCAGGGGTAATCGGCAGGGTCCGAGACCATGCCTGCACGCACGGGATTGCGTTCGATATAGCGGGCCGCCGCGAGCGCATGCGCCTCATCCATGACAAAGGAGG
>NZ_QTZO01000038.1:2500-5138 GCF_004025585.1 Pseudodesulfovibrio sp. S3 | reverse complement strand
GTCCGGGTTGGTAGACGCAAAAAAGCCCTGATTCTTTCGAATCAGGGCTTTTTGAAATATTCCTTGGCGGCGACCTACTTTCCCACACGCTACCATGCAGTATCATCGGCGATGGAGGGCTTAACTACCGGGTTCGGAATGGGACCGGGTGTACCCCCTCCTCCTTGGCCACCAAGAAAAAGAGTTGAGTAAATGTCTATTTACTCGAATATATAAGTAAATAGGGGAAGAGAGAATTCCATTAATTGTTAAATAAGCCGCACGATCTATTAGTACTGGTCAGCTGAACAACTCACGCTGCTTACACCTCCAGCCTATCAACCTTGTAGTCTTCAAGGGATCTTCAGGGACATATAGTCCAGGGAGAATTAATCTTGAGGCGGGTTTCCCGCTTAGATGCTTTCAGCGGTTATCCTTTCCGAACTTAGCTACCCTGCTATGCCACTGGCGTGACAACAGGAACACCATAGGTTCGTCCACCCCGGTCCTCTCGTACTAGGGGCAGACCCTCTTCAATTCTCCTACGCCCACGGAGGATAGGGACCAAACTGTCTCACGACGTTTTAAACCCAGCTCGCGTACCACTTTAAACGGCGAACAGCCGTACCCTTGGGACCTGCTTCAGCCCCAGGATGTGATGAGCCGACATCGAGGTGCCAAACCGCGTCGTCGATGTGAACTCTTGGACGCGATCAGCCTGTTATCCCCGGCGTACCTTTTATCCTATGAGCGATGGCCCTTCCATGCGGAACCACCGGATCACTAAGACCAACTTTCGTTCCTGCTCGAGATGTCTCTCTCACAGTCAAGCTACCTTATGCCTTTGCACTCAACGGCTGGTTTCCAATCAGCCTGAGGTAACCTTTGCAAGCCTCCGTTACAATTTAGGAGGCGACCGCCCCAGTCAAACTACCCACCAGACACTGTCTCCACACCGGATGACGGTTATGGATTAGATACCTAAGTAATAAAGGGTGGTATTTCAAGGGTGACTCCACGCATTCTGGCGAACACGCTTCAAAGTCTCCCACCTATCCTACACATTATTAATCAAATACCAATGTCAAGCTGCAGTAAAGGTGCACAGGGTCTTTCCGTCCTTCCGCGGGTACCCAGCATTTTCACTGGGAATTCAATTTCACTGAGTCTCTGGTTGAGACAGTGGGGGGATCGTTACGCCATTCGTGCAGGTCGGAACTTACCCGACAAGGAATTTCGCTACCTTAGGACCGTTATAGTTACGGCCGCCGTTTACTGGGGCTTCAATTCAGAGCTTCGACCGAAGTCTAACCCCACCTCTTAACCTTCCAGCACCGGGCAGGCGTCAGTCCCTATACATCGTCTTACGACTTAGCAGAGACCTATGTTTTTAGTAAACAGTCGCCCCCCCCGATTTTCTGCGTCTCAAAATCGCTCACAAAGTTAATCGATCACAATTTCGAGCACCCCTTCTTGCGAACTTACGGGGTCATTTTGCCGAGTTCCTTAACCAGAGTTCTCTCAAGCGCCTTGGTCTGCTCGACCCACCTACCTGTGTTGGTTTGCGGTACGGTATGCGTATGCTAAACTTAGAAGCTTTTCTTGGCAGCATGGAATTAACGGCTTTCGTCGGTTTAATGACTCGGCATCACGTCTCAGGCATATAGAGCTACGGATTTGCCTATAGCTCAACCCTACACGCTTGCACCGGGATATCCAACACCCGGACCGTCTATCCTCCTGCGTCCCTCCATCGCACACATACACATGTACAGGAATATTAACCTGTTTCCCATCGACTACGCATTTCTGCCTCGCCTTAGGGGCCGACTTACCCTGGGAAGATTAACTTTACCCAGGAAACCTTAGGTTTACGGCGAATAAGTTTCTCACTTATTTTATCGTTACTCATGCCAGCATATTCACTTCTCATTAGTCCAGCAAACCTCACGGTTCACCTTCATCCCATCTGAGAACGCTCCCCTACCGCTCATAGTAAACTATGAACCCAAAGCTTCGGTACAATGCTTAGCCCCGTTACATTTTCGGCGCAGAATCGCTAGGCCAGTGAGCTATTACGCTTTCTTTAAAGGATGGCTGCTTCTAAGCCAACCTCCTGGATGTATCAGCAACTCCACCACCTTTCCCACTTAGCATTGATTTCGAGACCTTAGCTGTTGGTCTGGGCTGTTTCCCTTTTGGCCACGGTCCTTCGCAACCATAGCCTGACTGCCACACATCATTTACCGGCATTCGGAGTTTGATAGGGGTTGGTAACCTGGTGAGGCCCCTAGCCCTTTCAGTGCTCTACCTCCGGCAAACTAATGTGACGCTATACCTCAATATATTTCGGGGAGAACCAGCTATCACCGGGTTTGATTGGCCTTTCACCCCTATCCACAAGTCATCCAAATCGTTTTCAACCGATACTGGTTCGGTCCTCCACTTGATTTTACTCAAGCTTCAACCTGCTCATGGATAGATCACCCGGCTTCGGGTCTAATCCGCAATACTTGGCGCCCTATTCAGACTCGCTTTCGCTACGGCTACGTCTTAAGACTTAACCTCGCAATACAGATTAACTCGCTGGCCCGTTATGCAAAAAGCACGCGGTCACGGAACAAGTCCGCTCCCACAGCTTGTAGGCACAAGGTTTCAG
>NZ_QTZO01000037.1 GCF_004025585.1 Pseudodesulfovibrio sp. S3 | reverse complement strand
TCGTATGTGTATAAGAGACAGATCCCCTCCCTTTTCCTAAACTTTATATGGCCGCTTCGCGGGGGAGGGTGTTGTCGATATTGCAAATCCGGGCACCATTGCAGGGCACCCTTCACGCCGCCATCCGTATCTTTGCTGTCCCCTTCCTTTACCGGCGGCGCGCCAAAAGGTTCTGAAGGGGGGGGAAGGGGGAAACTTCTTTCAGGAGGTTTCCCCCGGTCCTCTTAACGACTACTCCGCTTCTTCAGACCGTCTGCCCACGCGTTTGGCGGGCCAAATGCCTGCCGGACGGACAAGCATCATCAGGGTCATGGCACCGCCGAACACGAGCATGCGGTAGAGCTCGAATTCGCGGAAGAGCTCGGGCAGGGCCACCAGGGCGAGCACGCCCAGGATGACGCCCGGAATGGACCCCATGCCCCCGAGAATGACCATGGCGAGCACCATGGCGGATTCCAGGAACGTGAATGATTCCGGGCCGACGAACTTCATGCGTGCGGCAAAGAAGGCTCCGGCGAAACCGGCAAAGGTTGCGCCCATGGCATAGGCCAGGAGTTTGAGCAAAAAGGTGTTCACGCCCATGAGTTCGGCAGCGGTCTCGTCTTCGCGGATGGCCTCCCAGGCACGGCCTATGCGCGAGTAGTTGAGCCGGTAGACCGACAGGATGGTGATGCAGGCAATGGCCAGGATCACATAGTACATGCTGGAAAGAGACTTGAATGAGTAGCCGAAGAATTCGGGCCGGGGAATGGACAGGATGCCGTTGGGACCGTTGGTCAGCGACATCCAGTTGTTCAGGATGAGACGGACGATTTCACCGAACCCAAGGGTGACAATGGCCAAATAATCCCCGCGCATCCTGAGCGTGGGATAGCCGATGATGCTCCCGGCAATGGCGGCCACGATCCCGGCCACGGGCAGGCAGAGCCAGAACGACATCCCGAAATGCAGACTCATCAGTGCATAAGTATAGGCGCCCACACCGTAGAAGGCGATATATCCGAGATCGAGCAGCCCGGCCAGACCGATGACGATGTTCAGCCCCAGGCCGAGGCAGACATAGATGAGCACTGAAATGGCAACGTCATGGGCATAACGGCCGGTAACCAGTGGGTAGGCGATGGCAAAGGCCAGGACGATGGAAAGTACGACCCAGCGTGGTGTTCTTTCATAGAGTTTCTGAAAACTGCCCGAAGCGGACTTAATGGGAGTTCCCACGGAGTCGAGATACCCCGCCTCCTTGACCTGATAAAAGAACATGATGAACACCGCAGCCACGGCCACGTAACCGAAAACCGTGAAGGTCTTCCCGAACTCCAGCCCCTCGGGCAGGATGCCGAGCATGGGCCACAGCAGGAGGAGGAACCATGCGAGGCCCACCCCGCAGGCCAACCACAATCGTTTAGACTCGTGTATCGTCAACGTTCTCTCCCATGATGCCGGTGGGTTTGAAATAGAGCACGCCGATCAGGATGATGAAGGCGAACACGTCCTTGTACTCACCGGAGATGTATCCGGCAGCGAAAATTTCGACCATGCCGATGATCAGGCCGCCGACCAAGGCGCCGGTGATATTGCCGATGCCTCCGAGCACGGCTGCGGCAAAGGCCTTGATGCCCGGCACGAACCCCATGGAGTAATTGACCGAGCCATAATAGAGCCCGACCATGATGCCTGCGGCGGCAGCCAGGGCCGCGCCCACGGCAAAGGTAATGGCGATGATGCGGTTGGAGTTGATGCCGACCAGGGCGGACATGATCTTGTCCTGGGACGTGGCCCGCATGGCCCGGCCGATCCTGGTCTTGAAGACCAGCAGGTTCAGGCCGACCAGCAGTGCGGCGGTCAAGCCCACGATGAAAATCTGCATATAGGAGACGGAGATCGTTCCCAACTGGAACCCGCCTGAAGTGATCTCCGTGGGATAGGCCTTGTCATACACCCCCTGGGTGAGCATCAGGCCGTTTTGCAGGAAGATCGACATGCCCAAGGCGCTGAGCAGCGCAGCCAGTCGCGAGGCCTGCCGCAGCGGTTTGTAGGCAAGTCGTTCCACGGCCATGGCCAGCAGTGCGCAATAGCCCATGGCCAGGACCAGGGAAATCCCCAGGCATACATAGGGGTGCAGGCCCTGGGAAGCCAGATAGGAGATCAGGATCACGCCCATGTACCCGCCGGCGGCAAAAAACTCGCCGTGAGCGAAGTTGATAAGCTGAATGATGCCGTAAACCATGGTATAACCCAGGGCGATGAGGGCGTAGAGCCCCCCGAGCGTGATGCCGTTGATCAACTGTTGGAGAAAAAAATCTAAATCCATATCATTCCAGTATCCGGAACCCCGCAGACGCGGGGTTCCGGTTGGTTTGTCAGCCTGTTACAGCCTAGTATTTTTCGCCGGTCAGGGAATTCCAGTAGGGCACGAACTGGCCGTCCTTGATCATGTAGACAGTGTAGTTGGAGCCGGAATCGCCGTTCTCCTGGTACTTGACCTGCTTGGAGGCGCCGGTGAAATCAAGCTTCATCAACTCTTCGCGGACCTTGACCGGATCAGTGGTGCCCGCGGCCTTGACGGCCATCAGGTAGGCAGTGGCAGAGTCAAAGGAATAAGCGGAGTAGGCACCGGGTTCGTTGCCGGTCTTTTCCTTATATTTGGTCTGGAACTCCTTGTACTTGGGGGCATCCTTGTCAATGGCGCCGAAAGTGCAGAACATGCCTTCGGAATCACCCTTGGCGATTTCCATGAGTTTCGGGTGGTAGACGGCGTCCTGACCCATCAGAATGGCAGTGATGCCCAGGCGCTTGGCCTGGATAACCATGAGCGCACCAGTGGCGGAGTTCTGCAGGGAGATGTAGAGCAGGTCGGGATTGGCGGATTTGACCTTGGTCAACACGGCGGAATAGTCCTTGTCGCCCTGGTTGACGTGGTCGTGTTCCAGCACTTCGATGCCAGCGGCAACGGCAGCGGCGGCAACGCCTTCGGCCAGGCCCTGGGAATAGGTGGTCTTGTCATCCACGATGAATATGGTCTTCACGCCTTCAACGTCCTTCATGAACTTGACGGCAGCCGGAGCCTGGTGGTCGTCACGACCGCAGGTACGGAACATGTAGGGCAGGCCGCGTTCGGTGACCTTGGGGCTGGTGGAGGCCGGAGTGAGCATGATGATATTCTCTTCGGCCAGGGTCTCGGAAGCGGGAATGGTAGAGCTGGAGCAATAAGCGCCGACAACGCCGGTGACTTTCTCATTGATCAGCTTGTTGGCAGCGGCCACGGCCTGTTTCGGATCGCAGGCGGTATCCTGGGGAAAGACTTCGATCTTGGTAAAACCCTCAATGCCGCCGGCCTCGGTAAAGACCTCGACAGCGATTTCAGCGCCCTGACGAATGTCATTGCCGTCAGCAGCATAGGGACCGGTCAGTGGGGACATGGTACCGATTTTCAGAACTTTTCCCTCTGCTTTCTCTTCGCCGCCACAGCCGGCAAGGAGCAGGCCCAGCGCAGCCAGAGCCACTACAAGTACGAGCAAACGTTTCATAAAAACTCTCTCCATTCGTTGCGGTTCCGCCAGCCTCTCTACTGGCCCAAATATGCCTCAATCACGTCGGGATTCTTCTGAATCTCTTCAGGCAGTCCCTCTGCGATCATTACTCCGTGGTCGAGAACAACAATACGGTTGCAAATGCCCATGACGACTTTCATGTCGTGTTCCACCATAAGCACATTGATACCCAGTTCGGTGATGCGGCCGATGGATTCCATCAATTCCTTGGATTCGGCCGGATTCAGTCCGGCAGCAGGTTCGTCCAAGAGGATGGTATGCGGTTCGGAGGCCAGGGCGCGGGCGATTTCAAGCCTGCGCTGGTGACCGTAAGGCAGGTTGGAGGCCACTTCGTCAGCCCTTGTGCCCAGCCCCATGAAATCCAATGCCTTTTGCGATTTTTCGATGATCCGCGCCTCTTCACGCTGTTGGCCGGGACTGCGCAGGATGGCGCCGAGAACACCGGCCTTTGAGCGGCTATGCTGGGCCACCATGCAGTTTTCGAGCGCCGTCATGTTCTGGAACAGCCGGATATTCTGAAAGGTCCGGGCAATGCCCATGGATAGAACCTGATAGGGCCGCAGTCCGGTTATGGTGGTGCCGTCATAGGACACCGACCCGCTCGAGGCCGTGTAGACCCCGGTGATCACGTTGAAAACCGTGGTCTTGCCCGCTCCGTTCGGACCGATCAATCCCACAACTTCGCCTTCGGATATTGAAAAAGCCACATCGGTAAGAGCCTGCAGGCCACCGAAACGGACACAGATGTCGTCAAGAATAAGATTTGCCATAATTACCTAATCAAATGGTAGAAATCGTCCGCCAAGACATCAGGAAGAACCCCATGCCCGCCACCGCAATCAATTGGAATGACGAACACTCTATGATTGGACGCTACTTTCTACCCCATTTGGGAAAAAAAGTCTAATAAACGATTAATTTATTGAAAAGATGAGCAACGTTTGGCATTCCTGACAAACATAAGAATATTATTCGTGGTTTGACCTGCCAACAGTGGCCAAAAATGGGTTTTATTATGTATTTTGTGACTTCGTGCAGGAGAAGCGGCCGTTGACCGCACAGTTTGCATCAAATACGTCAAACCACAGCCCTGAAGGAAAACCAGAAACAAGGATTATAGAAATGCCCAAGACAGTACTCATCACCGGCGCAACCGCCGGATTCGGCAAGGCCATGGCCCAGCGATACGCAAACGAGGGTTGGAATCTCATCCTCACTGGCAGAAGGGCTGAACGTCTTGAAGAACTCAAGACCGGACTCGCACCCGCCAAAGTGCACACCCTCTGCTTCGACGTCCGCGACCGCCAGGCCTGCCAACAGGCCGTGGATTCCCTGCCAGCCGAATTCAAGGGCATCGACGTCCTGGTCAACAACGCAGGTCTCGCCCTCGGCCTGGAACCGGCCCAGTCCTGCGACCTGGACGACTGGGACGCCATGGTGGATACCAACATCAAGGGCCTCATGTACATGACCCGGGCCGTATTGCCCTCCATGGTCGAACGCAACAAGGGCCACATCGTCAACCTCGGCTCAGTGGCCGGAACCTACCCCTACCCCGGCGGCAACTGCTACGGCGGCACCAAGGCCTACGTAAACCACTTCTCCAAAAATCTCCTGGCCGACCTCCTCGGCACCAAGGTCCGCGTCACCAACATAGAACCCGGCCTGTGCGAAACCGAATTCTCCGTGGTCCGCTTCAAGGGCGACAAAAAAGCCGCCGACAAGGTCTACGAAGGCACCCAACCCATCACCCCCGAAGACATAGCCGAAATAGTCTACTGGACCACCACCCTGCCCCCGCACGTCAACATCAACGCCCTCGAAGTCATGCCCGTCCAACAGGCCTTCTCCCCCTTCGCCATCTCACGCGATAAATAAGTAAGCCTCCGGCGGCCGGGGGAAGGGGAGGAGAAACCCTTTGAAAAGGGCTTTCTCCTCCCCTTCCCC
>NZ_QTZO01000036.1 GCF_004025585.1 Pseudodesulfovibrio sp. S3 | reverse complement strand
CCAGAATCGGTGTCTTTTCTGCCATGTATGTGTGCCTCCGGCGGCTGGGGGAAGGGGAGGAAAAGAACCCTTTTCAAAGGTTTTTTCCTCCCCTTCCCCCAGCCGCCGGAGGCACACATACATGGCAGAAAAGACACCGATTCTGGAGTTGCGAAACGTGGTTTCGTCCTATGGGCGGATCCAGGCCTTGAAGGGCGTATCGCTGAAGGTATTTGATGGCGAGATAGTGTCCATCATCGGCGCCAATGGCGCGGGCAAGTCCACCACGCTGATGACCATATGCAATATCGTCAAGGCCGTGGCGGGCGACATCCTGTACAAGGGAGAGCGCATCAACAAGGTCGGTTCGGACATCCTACCCTCCATGGGGTTGTGTCAGGTGCCTGAGGGACGCCGTATCTTTCCGCGCCTGACCGTGCTGGAAAATCTGGACATGGGCGCGTTTTTCCGTCGCGACAATGCCGCCATCAAGGACGACGTGGAGCGCGTGTTCGACCTGTTCCCCAAACTGCGCGAACGGCGCAAGCAGTTGGGCGGCACTCTTTCCGGCGGAGAGCAGCAGATGCTGGCCATGGCCAGGGCGCTCATGAGCCGGCCCAAGGTCCTGCTCCTGGACGAACCTTCCATGGGGCTGGCCCCACTGCTGGTGAAACAGATTTTCAACATAGTCAAGATGATCAATGAGCAGGGTGTGACCGTGGTGCTGGTCGAGCAGAACGCCAATCTTGCCCTCCAGGCAGCCAGTAGAGGGTATGTCTTGGAGACGGGAAAAGTGGTCATGGAGGATGAGGCCTCAAAGCTTCTGGCAAACCCTGATATTCGCAAAGCATATTTGGGCGAATAGACGGCCCCTCCCCTGCACGCAAAAGCCCCCGGAGCATCTCCGGGGGCTTTTGCGTGCGGGGTGGGGTAGGGGGCGGCTTGGGATAGCGGGCCATCTGCACATTTTCCGGGCACCGCCCGATCCTCACCGTAGCTGGGCTACGCCTCCGGTCGGTCGGCACCCGGAAAATGCACATCTGACCCACTCTTCCAAGCCAAATCGCGTCATCCGGGAAGAGAGCCGCTGTTTGGATGCTGGCCAAAGGCGCTCCATGACAATTATCTAGAGAGTTCACGACCACCTTTGCTGGTCCATCCATTGTACACATCTCTATTAGTATTAATGTACTCGTTAAGACCTTCTCCTTCGAGAGCGAGCTGTTTCATGTTATCAATGTGATCTTGTCCAAGTTTGCCAACAGTATAGGTGTAAGTCCCAGCTTTTATGTACTGGATACAAATACCATCTGATTCAATCCTAAAAGCTTCGATCCCTGAATCTCCACCACGATTTGCGTGTTTTTGCATATAGCCTCATGAAATGGTTTAGATTTTACCATGGTGACACGGTTGTGCTTCTCGCGCAGACAAAAATACTGAAGTTGGGTTGTAAGCCACCTCATGGGTATCTTGACATAGAGTGTGGTCAATTTTGCTTTAACCGCCGAAGGCGGCAGCAAAAAATTTCGGAGAGGAGAGGGGATGGGGGGGCGGAGGCGTGTCATCACAACCGGGGGCGGCCCGGACCGTGGTGCGGTCCGGGCTCGAAATGGCTGAGCGGTCTACCGGTTAGATATAATCGCCCCGGTTGAACTTGAACTGCTCGGTTGCAGCCAGTGTTTCCAGTTCGTCGACGATGGACTTGAGTCCCGGATGGGTAGTTCCCAGGTCGGGTTGCTCGGTCTTGAGCGTTGCCACCTGGCCCGCGATTTCGTCCAGGGTCCCGTAGGCGGACTTGAGTCCGGCTTCGGAATTGCCCAGTGTCGCGGCATAATTGTCCCACATGTCGAGTATGGATTCCACTTCTTCGGCAACCTCGGAGACGTCGGAGGACGTGCTCTGCACGCTTCCAGCGGCCCCGGCTGCGATCAGGGGGTTCACGATCATCGGCGGCGCGATGCTCTGCGTGTTTGCAGGTGCGTCTTCCCGCGCCACTTCCTGATTGAGAATGTCCCCGAAGGCTTGTTCAGGCTGCTTGGCCTTGTCCTTTCGTTGCGATTGCTCTGATTGGACGCCCTCGATCTGATCAGGACGGATCTGCATGTTTCTACTCCTATCCTGTGGTTTGCCTAAGATTCTGCAAAGACCTTGCCAAGAGCATGGTGTTGACAACTAATTGTAAATGCATATTATTTTCCTAGAAGACACCGGAAAAATCTTCCGGGTGGGCGTATGGAATCATCAACGCCAACATGACCTTAATGCAGAAGAAAAGGGTTGTCTATCAGGGGCGAGAGATGCATAAACGAAGTGGAGAGAATGCAATTTTCCCGGTTTTGGCCGGGAAAAACCAACATACAGCAAGGAGATGCAGTCATGGCAGACATCAAGAAGATCCTTTGTGCAGTCGATTTTTCGGACTATAGCCCCATGGTGGCTGATTACGCCAACATGATGGCCAAGTGCTCGGGAGCCAAGATAGTGGTTCTTTACGTGGCTCCTTCACTCAGTCAATATGTGGGTTTTCATGTGCCTCCAAGTTCCATTGAAAGCTTCGTGGGTGAGATCGTGACCGGTGCAGAGGACACCATGAACGCGTTCGTCAAGGAGAATTTCAAGGATCTCGGCGTTGAAGGCAAGGTGGTTACCGGATATCCCGCCGAGGAAATCCTGACTATTTGCGAGGAGGAAGGGTGCGATATGGTGGTCATGGGCACCCATGGGCGCAAGGGTATCGACCGTATCCTGTTCGGTTCCGTGGCCGAGAAGGTGGTTAAGAGTTCCGGTGTACCCGTGCTTACGGTTCGTCCTCACTAGTTTTCTTTACTGATAAGCCCAAAGAAGATAAGGGAACGGCTTCGGTCGTTCCTTTTTTTGTGAGTGAGGGGAGAATTAATGAGAGACTTCAATGTCCGTCCTGAGATTTATGATTTTGCGCCCTATGTGCCGGGCCTGACCATTGAGCAGATTCAGAAGCAATATGGTTTGAGTTCGGTCATCAAGTTGGCCAGCAACGAAAACCCTTTGGGCACATCTCCGCTGGTCCAGAAAGCCATTTCCAGCAATGCGCAACGCGCCTTTCGTTATCCGGAAAATCATTCGCCGCGCCTGGTCGAGGCCATCGCCAAACATGCCGAAGTATCCAAGGACTGCGTGCTGGTGGGCAACGGTTCGGATGAGATCATCGACATGCTTTTCCGCATGATGGGTACGCCCGGCAGGTCCAACGTGGTCTGCTACGAACATTCCTTTGCCATGTATCGCATGTGTGCCAAGCTGTGCGGCCTGGAGTACCGGGAAGTGCCGCGCGGCGAAGGGTTTGATTTGCCTCTGGACGCCATGGCCGAGGCAGCGGACGAAAATACGGCCATGGTCATCGTGACCAGCCCGGACAATCCCACGGGGTTGGCTGCCAGCGTTGAAGACCTTTCGGTCTTGGCGGGCGTGCTGCCTTCCGACTGTCTGCTGGTGGTCGATGAGGCTTACATTGAGTTCGCCTGGCCGCCGGAGTCCTATTCTCCGGTTCAGGCCTTTGACAAATTTGATAATCTGGTCTGTTTGCGCACCTTCTCCAAGGCGTATGGCCTGGCCGGAATGAGAGTGGGCTATGGCATTATGCCGCCCCAACTGGCTGGAGTGATCAAGAACGCCCGTATTCCGTTCACGGTCAACCTGTTGGCCGAAGAGGCCGCCCTGGCCGCCCTGGAAGACGAGGTGTTTTTCAACGAGACCTTGAGCGTGGTCATGCGCGGTCGTGAATTTTTCACCGAGGAACTGGCCAAGCTTGGCTGCAAGGTCTGGCCCAGTCAGTCCAATTTCGTCATGTTCGAGCCGAGCAAGCCCGCTCAGGCCGTATTCAAGGCGCTGCTGAAAAAAGGGATCATCGTGCGTCCCCTGGGCAGTTTCGGTTTGGGCAAGTGCATTCGCGTCAATGTCGGCACTGACGCCGAAAACAGGATTTTCATCGAGACGCTGGCGGAGATTCTCAATGGATAAGACCCTGATCGTGACCATCGACGGCCCTGCCGGGGTGGGCAAATCGACCATGGCCAAGCAGTTGGCCCGGCATCTGTCCATTCCCTACCTGGACACCGGGGCCATGTTCCGGTCCGTGGCCTGGAAGCTCGGCGAGGGGTCCTGGGAATGGGATGAGGCGAAACTCGGGGCCGCGCTCGACGGAATCGAATACGGCCTGTCCGGCACGGGTGAGGATTCCGTGCTCTCTTTGAACGGAACGGCCATAGGCAATGAGATTCGCACCGAGCAGGTGGGCATGTGGGCCTCCAACATCGCCACGTTGCCGGTCATCCGCACTTTCCTGAAGGCGGCACAGCAGGCCCTGGGCGAAAAGTTCTCCCTGGTGGCCGAAGGACGCGACATGGGCACCGTGGTTTTTCCGGACGCCCCGTGCAAGTTCTTTCTGGACGCGTCCGTGGACGAACGGGCCATGCGGCGATTCAGGCAGCTTGTGGCCATGGGCAAGCCCGCCGACTTGGAAGAGTTGAAGGAACAGATCGCCAGACGGGACCATCAGGACCGCAACCGCGTTGTGGCACCGCTCAAACCCGCTGACGACGCGACCACTATCGACACCACCGAGATGACCAGAGAGCAGGTTCTGGCCGCCTTGAAAGAAGCCGTTGCCTAGGATACTACGGGTATCGAAGCCAACGAGGAGATATAGATATCATGCTTGATCTCAAATTGATGCAGAATGACCCGGACGCGGTCCGGGAAAGCCTGAAGAAGCGCAACTCCAAGATAGACGTTCAGGAGTTCATCGAACTCGACGAAAAGCGCAAGAAGCTCATCGGCGAGGTGGAGTCGCTCAAGGCCGAGAAGAACGCCGTGGGTCCGGAAATCGCCAAGCGCAAGAAGGCCGGGGAAGATGCTGCGGATCTGCTCAAGAAGATGGGCGAGGTCTCCAGCCGGACCAAGGAGCTGGACGCGGAACTGGCCGAGGTCGAGAAGGCTGAGACGGACTGGATGATGTCCGTGCCCAACATCCCGCACGAGTCTGTGCCCCTGGGCAAGGGCGAAGAGGACAACCCGGTTCTGCGCTATTGGGGCGAAAAGCCTGAAATGAATTTTACGCCCAAGGAGCATTGGGAGCTAGGCACGGCTTTGGGTGGCCTCGATTTCGAGTGTGCTGCCAAGCTGACTGGGTCCCGTTTTGCCCTCAGTTTTGGTTGGTGCGCCCGTCTGGAACGCGCCCTGGGTCAGTTCATGCTCGATACGCAGACGACCCGGCACGGCTATACCGAGGTCATCCCTCCCTATATCGTCAACCGGAAGACCATGACCGGCACGGGCCAGTTGCCCAAGTTCGAGGAGGATTTGTTTCGGCTCGACGACGAGCGCGATCTTTTTCTCATCCCCACCGCAGAGGTGCCCCTGACCAATATCTATGCGGACGAAGTCATCCCCGAGGAAAAGCTGCCCGTCAAGTTCTGCGCCCATACCCCGTGTTTTCGTTCCGAGGCCGGTTCCTACGGCAAGGATACCAAGGGCTTGATCCGGCTGCATCAGTTCCACAAGGTGGAGATGGTCAATTTTGCTCATCCCGACCATTCCTACGAGGTTCTGGAGGACATGACCCGCTCGGCCGAGATAATCCTCGAACTGCTCGGTCTGCACTACCGGACCATCGTGCTGTGCACGGGCGACATGGGCTTTGGCGCAACCAAGACGTACGACATTGAAGTCTGGCTGCCCGGTCAGGACAAGTACCGCGAGATTTCCTCCTGTTCCAACTGCGGGGATTTCCAGGCTCGGCGCGCCAATATCAAATTCCAGCCCAAGGATTCCAAGAAAAAACAGTTCGTTCACACCCTGAACGGTTCCGGGCAGGCCGTTGGCCGTTGTCTGGTGGCTGTCATTGAGAATTATCAGCAGGCAGACGGGTCCATTGTGATTCCCGAGGTGCTCAGGCCCTACATGGGGGGGCTTGAGGTGGTGACGCCTTAACAGGCGGTTTCAAGAATCTGAAAGGGCGGGAGAAGCTTTGCTTCTTCCGCCCTTTTTTGTTTGATTGGTAGCGCATTCGCGGTGAGGGTTAGGCTCTATATCTTTTTGAAGTGTTGCGCTCATACAGCGCCCTACTTTTGTACGAGGCGACAAAAGTAGGCAAAAACGCCTTTTTTGGACTGTAATCCTGACCCCGAAGCCAAGAGCCTGTAGGCGGCTTTCGCTGCCCGAAACGATTGTCCACCCTGTGGACTCAATCGGGCTGCGCTTCGCCGCCCGAGACAGGCTCTAAGCTTCGGGGCCAATTGTTCGGCGTCGTAAGGGGTGGTGGGGGTGGTTTGTTGAATTTGTTGGAGGGAGGGTGCGCGCGCATTCGCGGTGGTGATGAGTGCGTATCCCCTCCAGGGTGGGGTTGTTGTTTGATACGTAGCGCATTCGCGGTGAGGGTTAGGCTCTATATCCTTTTGAAGTGTTGCGCTCTTACAGCGCCCTACTTTTGTTCAAGGCGACAAAAGTAGGCAAAAACGCCTTTTTTGGGCTGTAATCCTGGAA
>NZ_QTZO01000035.1 GCF_004025585.1 Pseudodesulfovibrio sp. S3 | reverse complement strand
TTCCAGGATCACAGTCCAAAAAAGGCGTTTTTGCCTACTTTTGTCGCCTTGAACAAAAGTAGGGCGCTGTAAGAGCGCAACACTTCAAAAGGATATAGAGCCTAGCTTCCACCGCGAATGCGCTACGTATCAAACAAATTTCAACTCTTCATATGGAGAACGCGCTCATCACCACCGCGAATGCGCTACGAACTAAACAAAAAAGACCGGAAGGACATCATCCCTCCGGCCAATCTTGGTTGATTAAAACAGCGCTCGCTTAATTGGCTACAATATTTACCAATTTATTGGGAATTACGATAACTTTGCGGACGGTTTTTCCCTCAATGAACTTGACGACATTCTCCAACCCGAGGGCGATCTTTTCGACCTCGTCCTGGGGAGCGTTGTTGGGGGCCTCGAATTTGCCGCGCATCTTGCCGTTGACCTGAACCACCAGGGTGACCTCGTCCTTGACCAGGGCCTTTTCGTCAAAGACGGGCCAGGACTGGGCGGTGAGACCGGCGGAGTGACCCAGGGACTGCCACAGCTCTTCGCAGATATGCGGAGTCACGGGGGAAAGCAGGGTCACGGCCGTGGCTATGGCCGACGAGAGCGCCTTGGGGTCTGCATTCCTCAACTCGTCCTTGACCTGATACAGCGTGTTGACCAGTTCCATGACAGCCGCGATGACCGTGTTGAACTGGAATTCGTTTTCGATGTCCCGTGTGGCGCGGCGGATGGTGTCATGCTCCTTGAAGCGCAACTCCTTGGCCGCATCCGAAGCAGGGGCGTCGGCCGCAGTCGGCTTCACCGGCTCGAGCACGTCTTCCAGTTCCTCCACCAGACGCCAGAGGCGGGAGAGGAATCGGTAGGCACCGTCAATGCCCTGGTCGGACCATTCCAGTTCCTTGACCGGGGGCGAGGCAAAAAGAATGAACAGCCGGGTGGCGTCCGCACCGTACTGGTTGATCATGGCGTTGGGGTCCACCACATTGCCCTTAGACTTGGACATCTTGCCGCCGTCCTTGAGGACCATGCCCTGGGTGAGCAGGTTGGCGAACGGCTCTGTCGTCTTGACGAATCCGGTGTCGCGCAGGGCCTTGGTAAAGAAACGGGAGTAGAGCAGGTGCAGGATGGCGTGTTCGATGCCGCCGATATACTGGTCCACATTCATCCAGTAGTCCAGATGCTCCGCGCCCAGGGCCTCATCCTCGTTGCGCGGGTCGCAATAGCGCATGTAGTACCAGGACGACTCGAAAAAGGTGTCGAAGGTGTCGGTCTCGCGACGGGCCTGTTGGCCGCATTTGGGGCAGACGCAGTTGACGAACTCCTCCATGGTGGGCAACGGAGACTTGCCGTCCTTGCGCACCTGGGCATTCTCGGGCAGCAGCACCGGGAGCTGATCCTCGGGCACGGGCACCACGCCGCAGTCATCGCAGTAGATGACCGGGATGGGCGCGCCCCAGAACCGCTGGCGCGAGACGTTCCAGTCCCGAAGCCGGTAGTTGACGGCCATACGGCCCTTGCCGGAGGCGTCCAGGTGCTCGACCACGGCCTTCTTGGCAGGCTCGTTCTCCATACCGTTGAATTCGGCGGAGTTGATCATGAAGCCGGGGGCGGTGTATGCAGCGGTCAGGTCCGCGGCGTCAAGCTCCTCGCCTTTTTCTTGCAGCTCGGGCGGGTTGATGACCGCCTGTATGGGCAGTTTGTATTTGGTGGCGAACTCAAAGTCGCGCTGGTCGTGGGCGGGCACGGCCATGACCGCGCCGGTGCCGTATCCCATGAGCACGAAATTGGCCACGTAGATGGGGATATCCTTGCCAGTGACCGGATTGACGCAGTACTTCCCGGTGAAAATGCCTTCCTTCTCCAGGTCGTCGGCACCGCGTTTGATGCGGTCCATGTTCCTGATGTTGGTAACGAACTCCTCGATTTCAGCCTTGTTGTCCTGGTCGGCAATGAGCTTTTCCACAAGGGGGTGCTCGGCGGCCACGGACATGAAGGTTGCGCCGAACAGGGTGTCGGGCCTGGTGGTGAAAACGTCGATGGTTGCATCCATGTCCTTGACCTGGAAGGTCAATTCCGCGCCGTAGGACTTGCCGATCCAGTTGCGTTGCATGGTCAGCACGCGCTCGGGCCAGCCGCCTTCAAGGGTCTCGAGATCCTTGAGCAGTTCTTCGGCATAGTCGGTGATGCGCAGGAACCACTGCACCATGTCTTTCTGCTCGACTTCGGAGTCGCAGCGCCAGCACAGCCCCTCTTCCACCTGCTCGTTGGCCAGCACGGTATTGCAACTGGGGCACCAGTTCTGCGGGGAGTCCTTGCGGTAGGCCAGCCCCTTCTCAAGGAACTTGAGGAAAAATTTCTGCTCCCATTTGTAGTACTCGGGACGGCAGGTCGCGATCTCGCGCCGCCAATCATAAGAGTAGCCCAGGCGCTGGAGCTGTTCGCGCATCTCGGCAATGTTCTGAAAGGTCCACTTGGCCGGGTGGGTCTCATTCTTGATGGCCGCGTTTTCCGCAGGCAGGCCAAAGGCGTCCCATCCCATGGGATGGAGCACGTTGAAGCCCTGCATGCTCTTGAAGCGCGCCACCACGTCCCCGATGGAGTAGTTGCGCACATGGCCCATATGAATCTTGCCCGACGGATACGGGAACATCTCCAGTACGTAGTACTTGGGTTTGCTCGTGTCGGTCTCAACCTCGAAACAGCCGGATTCCTTCCAGATATCCTGCCATTTTTTTTCTATGATCTCGGGAGAATATTTGCCTAATGCCATGATGCTTCCTCTGTGGTCGTTTCTTTGTCACCCGGCGTCAGGCCGGTGAACAGCCACGGCCCGATATTCACGGGCAGGAGATCGGCCATGGCGTTTGGGTGCGCGTCCCGCCCTCTGTCAGGCTCAATTCCGCTTCAGCGTTTTGGCCACTCCGTCCAGGATGCCGTTAACAAAGGAGCGCGACTTGTCATCGCCGAAGATCTTGGACAATTCGATGGCCTCGTTGATGGCCACCTTGGCCGGGATGTCGGTGAAAAGCAGTTCATACAACGACAGCCGAAGTACGGACAGTTCCACCATGGCGATCCGTTCGATCTTCCAGTGCTGGGAATTTTCCTGAATGGTCTTGTCGATATCGTGCAGATTGACGTTCACGCCCATGACCAGGGCGCGGGCAAAATCGCGAGCAGTCTCGGATTCCTGCTCCGTGACCATGGGATTGAGGTCGAACAAGGTGTCCATATCCATGGGATTGGCCCGGTCAAGAAAGTGCGTCGAATAGAGCACCTGAAACGCCAGGGTGCGACCCACCCTGCGAATGCCGGGCCTATTGCCCTTTTTAGTAGAGCTCATGCTTAGAGTTGCTCCAGCACCCGGATGGTCTCAAGCAGTGCGGAAGCGGCTTCCACACCCTTGTTGCCACCCTTGGAGCCGGCACGTTCGATGGCTTGATCCAGGGAGTCGCAGGTGAGCAGGCCAAAGCCCATGGGCACACCGGTCTCCATGCTGGCGTGAGCCACGCCCTTGGCACATTCGCTGCAAACGTAGTCGAAGTGCGGGGTGGCGCCGCGGATGACCGCACCAAGCACGACGATGCCGTCATAATTGCCGGAACGAGCCAGCTTCTGTGCGGCCAGGGGGAGCTCGAAGGCGCCGGGCAGCCGGATCAGGGTCAGGTTTTCCTCGCTGCCGCCATGCCGGACCAGATAGTCAGTGGCGCCGGAGATGAGGCGATCGACGATGAAATCATTGAAACGGGCGGCCACGAGGGCTATTTTAAGCCCCTTTGCGTCCAGTTGTCCTTCGATGGTCTTTACGGACATGATGTCTTCTCCCTACTGTATGAAATATATATAGCGTTGTAATATGTTACCAGTTCACGAAAAGTCAACTTGCACCAGGCCTACTTGGATTCCATCTTGATCAGATGGTCCATCTTGTCGCGCTTGGTCGTGAGATAGCGCTCGTTCAGATCGCAAGCTCCGACCTCGATGGGTACGCGTTCGGTGACTTGCAGGCCGTATCCTTCCAGACCGACCATCTTCTTGGGATTGTTGGTCATCAGGCGCATCTTGGAGACGCCCAACGCCACCAGGATCTGTGCGCCGGTGCCGTATTCACGCATGTCCGGCGGAAAGCCGAGCTTGACATTGGCCTCGACCGTATCGAACCCCTGGTCCTGCAGGTGATAGGCCTTGATCTTGTTGCCCAGACCGATGCCGCGTCCTTCCTGGCGCATGTAGACCAGCACTCCCTTGCCTTCGTTGTGGATCATGCACATGGCGTCGGCAAGCTGCGGGCCGCAGTCGCAACGCAGGGAGCCGAACACGTCGCCGGTCAGGCATTCCGAGTGCACGCGAACCAGGGTCGGCTCGTCCGGCGTGATGTCGCCCATGTACAGGGCGATGTGGGTCTTGCCGTCGATGTCGGAGTGGAAGGCGGCTGATTGGAAATTACCCCAGCGGGTGGGCAGCTTGGCCTCGCCCACCTTGGTCACGGAATTGCCGTCGAATTTCATTCGATAGGCAATGAGATCGGCCACGGAGCATATTTTGAGGTCATGCTTCTGGGCATATTTTTCGAGGTCGGGCAGGCGGGCCATGGAGCCGTCCTCGTTCATGATTTCGCATATGACGGCTGCGGGCTTGAACCCGGCCAGGCGGGCGATGTCGGTGCCGCCTTCGGTCTGGCCTGCGCGGACGAGTACGCCGCCGTCCTTGGCGCGCAGGGGGAAAATGTGTCCCGGAGTGACTATGGAATCCGGGCCTGCCCCATCGGCAACGGCGACCAGTACCGTGGTGGCGCGGTCGGCGGCGGAGATTCCTGTGGTCACGCCCTCGCGCGCTTCGATGGAAACGGTGAAGTTGGTGCCGAAACCGGATTCGTTCTTCTTGGTCATGAGTTCCAGGCCGAGATTATCGGCCATCTCATTGGACATGGGAAGACAGATGAGACCGCGGCCATGGGTGGCCATGAAATTGATCAGTTCCGGTGTAACCGCCTCGGCGGCGCAGACCAGATCACCCTCGTTTTCCCGGTCTTCATCATCCACCATGATGATCATCTTGCCCTTGCGGATGTCCTCAATGGCTTCTTCTATTTTGCATAAGGCCATGCTGTGTACCTCGAAAGTTTTGTTACCCAGGAATGCGGAAAACCCTGTCCCAATGCCGTCCGGCGGGGAACCAATGTACTTAGCGCAAATGACTCCACGGGGGAAGGGGAAAAATCCATAAAAAAAAGCAAGCAATATCAAAATGATACAACTTAAAGGGTGGGCCTGGATGGCCAGCGCCGTCCCGTTCTGCCTGCCAGAGAATAGTCATTCTCGTCTTAAAGGCAATGGAAGAATCAGACCAGAGGGAGATGTTTGTCGTTTTTGGGGATGTGAATGAGCACCTGATTACGGCCGTTTTCCTTGGCTCGATGCATGCTGTGGTCGGCGGCCAGAACAAGGGCATCCCTGATGCTCCCCTTTCCTGGCCGGACGGATTTCAGATCGGCCACACCGCAAGAGATGGTGACCTGTATTTGCGGACCTTCCAGGCTGATGTCGTTGACCTCGATGACCACGCGCAGCTTTTCGGCGACCACCGCGGCCTGTTCGGCGTCGGATTCCGGGATGATGATCATGAATTCTTCCCCGCCGTAGCGGACCACGATATCTGACGTGCGGATGTTGGCTGCCAAAAGCCGGGCCACTTCCGCCAGGGCCAGATCGCCCAGGGGATGGCCGAAGGTGTCGTTGACTTTTCTGAAGTGGTCGATGTCAACCATGATCAGCGAAAGCTTGCTGTCATAGCGGAGGGCGCGGTCCACTTCCTCGTCCAGCCGTTCGAAAAACCAGCGGCGGTTCGGCAGGCCGGTCAAATCGTCGTGTGTTGTCAGGGTAGTGATCTTGTCGTGGGCATCTTCCATGAGCCGCATCAATCGCGACGCACAATAAAAGGAAAGGCCAAGCACACCGCCTGCGGCGACAAGCAATGCGACCAGGGAATAGTAACGGTTTTCAAAGAAAAGGGCCGGGAGCAGGGCGAGAACGACCACGGTTGCGGACAGTCCCATTTGGAACAGAAAAATTCGCCAGGCTTTATGCCTGATCCTCCCTTTGCTTGACAATGTCATGAATTCCCCCTGAAAAATATCGAATGCTGTATCAGCCTATTTTACCTGTATTGGCGAAAAAGGAAAGAGGGAGAATACAAGAGCCACCGCCCCGGCGTCCGGAGACGCCGAAACAGTGGCCCGCTTCATACTTCTCTGGGGCAAACCCTAGGCCAGGGCCAATCCGTGAAGCACAGACCGAACAGGGATTCCCACGGTCATTGCGCGTTCACAGGCAAGACGATCGAGAAGGCCTTGCTGTCGCCAGGACAGGGCGCTGCGGTCCAGGCTGCGCCCGGCATCATATACGCCGACAACCTCTTCGAGAATGGTCACGCTTCCGGTGCGGGTGTACCAATCGAGGATGTTCAGGAAGTCTGCTTCAGCCTTGCCCCGGTATTTCCAACCGCCGCACCGGTTCACCACCAGGCAGCGCGACAGGCACAGACACAGGAGATCGATGTTCCCGGGTCTGATCAGCGCGCCTGAGTCCGAGATCGGAAGAGTCGGCATGTCAAAGGCAAGCTGCGTGTCGATGCGACCGATGATCATTTCGGCGTCATAATGTTTGATATACTGGCTCAGGGCGTAGGGCTTGAGTACGTTGTCATCGTCCAGAAATATGATTTTCTGGCCTCCTGCCAATTTGAGCAGCAGATTGCGGATGCCGTGGCCGCAGTCATCGTCTTTGGGCAGGTTGAAACGTCTGACCGGATAAGCGCAAGCCGGAGCCTTGCCCTTGATACCGCCGAACCCTATGAGAATTTCTATTTGTCCCGTCTCCAGTCCGGCAAACCTGGCCGCCGCTTCCACGGAATGAACCGCTTTTTGAAGGGCGTTTGGTCGTTTGCCGGTAGAGGGAGTGATCACTGAAAAGAGAATATCGCCGTCCATGGCCATATCGTCATCTCCCTTCCCGCGTCCATGCGAGATTGAAGGGGTTTTAGACCCCATATTATTAGTCTCATGAGCAGTGCGACATAGGGCGACTACTCATGAGTTCATATCGGTCGAGGAATGCATATCTTTAGGGCTTGGTGTGGGATTTTTTATTGAAATAAGAGAGTTAGGAAATACATATGCAGCGGGATTGTTGGTTTTTCCGGGGTGGTGATCTTTGTTGATGACGTAGCGCATTCGCGGTGGAAGCTAGCACCATCCTTACGAAGTGTTGCGCTCTTACAGCGCCCTACTTTTGTTCAAGGCGACAAAAGTAGGCAAAAACACCTTTTTTTGCGCTGTGAGCCTGGACCCGAAGCCAAGAGCCTGTAGGCGGCTTTCGCTGCCCGAAACGATTGTCCACCCTGTGGACTCAATCGGGCTGCGCTTCGCCGCCTGAGACAGGCTCTAGGCTGCGGGACCAATTGTTCGGCGTTGTAAGGGGTGGTGGGGGTGGTGTGATTTTCTTGTTGGATTAGGTTCTTCGGTTTTTCGGGACGGCAGGCTTCAGCATAGGTTTTGGGCGAGTGTTTTGTTCGGAGCGCATTCGCGGTGGTGATGAGCACGTCTTTCAAACGAAGGTTGTTGCTTATTTCAAACGTAGCGCATTCGCGGTGGGAGTTAGGCTCTATATCCTTTTGAAGTGTTGCGCTCTTGCAGCGCCCTACTTTTGTTCAAGGCGACAAAAGTAGGCAAAAACGCCTTTTTTGGGCTGTGATCCTGGAATCGGGACCAAGAGCCTGTAGCGCGGCTCCACTGCCCGGGAAAGAAAGTTCGTGAACGAACGCTTTCCGGGCCACGCTC
>NZ_QTZO01000034.1 GCF_004025585.1 Pseudodesulfovibrio sp. S3 | reverse complement strand
GCCTAGAAGCTGACGATGAAGGGGCGGCGGCTTTTTTGCCGGGGTCAGGGGATGTGGCTTGACGGGTCACGTTAGGGAGGGGAAGCGCCTGTAAGCCAAGGCAGTGGAGCCACCCTGAATCGATCAGCTTCTTGCCGCCGATCACCGGGCGGCCAAAATCCAATGCCGCATTTTTTTGGTTCTTTTTTGGGGCGGCTCAGCCAAAAAAGAACCCCGCCGGGAGGGCAGAAAAAAACATGGAGGAGCGATGAGCGACGGCTCTTCTTCAGACCTGCTGAAAGAAAATATGCACACATTCACGGAAAAGAACATGAAACGCCGTTGGGGCTGCAAGCCCCACCAAACAACGCCTCTCGCGCCAAAGGCGCGCATCCCAAACAAAAAGCCGCCCCTTTGGGCGGCCTTCCCTATCTCTTCAGGCTCGCTACGCAAGCAATATCTTGCACATAGTCCGCCCCGAAGCCAGAAACAAGGCCCAAGCCATACGGTAAATTTTGACAAACCATTGACAGCCATATGCTCCCGGCGCTTTACGGCATAGGAAAAAATGACCTTTCTAGACTTTTTTTAAACATACATAGCGTTAATATAACTTAACAAATTAAATTTGGCACACATGGTGCTTAATATTGCGCAAATGGAATTGAGAATCGAACAAGGAGGGTTCCGATGTCTTTAGTCATTAACCACAACCTCATGGCGATGAACGCCCAAAGAAACCTGTCCGAACACTATGGTCGGCTCGGTGTTTCCACCAGGCGCTTGTCTTCCGGTCTGCGAGTCGGCACAGCAGCCGACGATGCTGCCGGACTGGCGATCCGCGAACTCATGCGTTCGGAAATCAGCTCTCTGCACCAGGGCATCCGAAATGCATCAGACGCGATCTCACTGATCCAAACGGCTGACGGCGCACTGCAGGTCATCGATGAAAAGCTCATTCGCATGAAAGAGCTGGCCATGCAGGCATCCACGGGTACCTATAACTCCGACCAGCGTCTGATCATCGACTCCGAATATCAGGCCATGTCCTCGGAAATCACCCGTATCGCCAATGCCACGGACTTCAACGGAATTTATCTCTTGAACGGCAACCTGTCCGGTGACCCCGGTGTCGACCACGACGGTACAGGCCTCCAGGCAACCGGCCCGCTGAAGATCCACTTCGGCACGGGTAACGACTCCTCTGAGGACTACTACTATGTAGCCGTTCAAGGCTCCACCGCGTCTGCCTTGGGCCTCGGCCATTCAGCCGCGCTGAAGACCGGCACCACCTGGGAAGCACAGAATGCGGGCAAGTCCATCTCCACCCAGGCCATGGCACAAACGGCCATGGATGCCATCAACCAGGCCATCATTTCCAAGGACAAGATCCGCGCCAACCTCGGTTCCATGCAGAACCGGCTGGAAAACACGATCACCAACCTGGAAATTCAGGCCGAAAACCTGCAATCCGCCGAATCCCGCATTTCCGACGTCGACGTGGCGCAGGAAATGACCGAATTCGTGCGCAACCAGATTCTCACGCAGTCCGCTGTCGCCATGCTGGCACAGGCCAACTCCCTGCCGAGAATGGCCATGCAGCTCATCGGCGGCTAGTCGTAACAGACCGCCTGCGACTGAAGACGATCGGAACCAAACCCCACGGCTCATGGCCGTGGGGTTCGGTCTCCGGTCGTTTGCAGTGGTTTTGTGGAGAATTATGATTCCAGGAAATCCAGGGCGATGCGCGCAGCCTCCTGCTCGGCCCGCTTTACGCTCGTGCCGCTGCCCCGAAACAATTCTCCCTCGGGCAGAGTCACATCCACCTCGAAAATCTTCTCATGCTCCGGCCCGCTGGTGCCTGCCAATACGTAGAGAGGCCGGTCCCTGAACATCTCCTGGGCGACTTCCTGCAGCCGGCTCTTGTAATCCTTGGTTTCGGGCAACATGGCCCTGACGGGCCACTGCTCTTCAAACAAACACAGGATGGTCTGCCGGGCGGCCTCGAAGCCGCCGTCCAGGAAAACCGCGCCGAGCAGCGCCTCAAAGGCATCCGCCAGAAGTGCATCGCGCTCCCGGCCTCCTTGCAATTCTTCGCCCCGGCCCAACCGGATATGCCTGTCCAACCCCAGCCCGCGGGCCATTACAGCCAGACTCGCCTCCTTGACCAACTGGGAACGGATACTCGTGAGCTGCCCCTCCGGAGCCGTGGGATAACGCTTGAATCCCTCCTCGGAAATACACAGCTCCAGCACAGCATCCCCCAAAAATTCGAGCCGCTCGTTATCTTCCCGACAATCCTGTTCATTGGCAAACGAAGAATGCGTCAACGCGGTCTCCAGGAACTTGACTTGAGCAAACCTATGGTGGATACACTCCTGTAGAGCATCAATATCCATTCAACCCCCTCTATTATGCAATCAGACGCCCACTTACGCGAATTATTCAATCCAGGCTCCATTGCCGTTGTCGGCGCTTCACGGAGCCCGCACAAGCTCGGGAGCGTCATTCTGTCCAATTTGATCTCGGCAGGGTACAAGGGGACAATCTTTCCCGTCAATCCCAACGGCGGAGAAATTCTCGGACTCAAGGCATATCCGTCCGCAGCAGCCCTGCCCAAACCACCGGACCTCGGCATCATAGTACTTCCCCGTGAAAAGGTGCTCGCGGCCATGCAGGAACTGGCCACGGCCGACGTGGATGCCATCTGCGTCATAACAGCGGGATTCCGCGAGACCGGCCGCGACGGATTCCAACTGGAAATGGAAATGGCCGACCTGGCCCGCAGGAAGAATATCACCCTGCTCGGCCCCAACACCCTGGGGCTGGTCAACACCTCCATCGGGCTCAACGCGACCATTGCCCAGGCTCAACCGAAAAAAGGGTCCATCTCTTTCTTCTCCCAGAGCGGCGCACTCTGCTCGGCCATACTGGACTGGGCCGACGGCGAGGACATAGGTTTTTCCAAATTCGTCTCCCTGGGCAACAAGGCGGGCGTCTCCGAGGCCGATGTCATGGAGGCTCTGGGCGACGACCCGGACACCAAGGTCATTATCGGCTACCTGGAATCCGTGGACGACGGCCAGAAATTCCTGGCCAAGGCGCGTGCCGTCACCGACAAGAAACCGGTCATCATGATCAAGGCGGGCACCACCCCGGCCGGAGCCAGGGCCACATCGAGCCACACCGGCTCCCTGGCCGGCAGCGTGGTGGCCAGCACTGCCGCGTTCAAGCAGGCAGGCATCATCAGGGTGGAAAGCCTGGAATCCCTGTTCGACCTGGCCCGCGCTTTTGCCGAACAGCCACTGCCCACCGGCCCGAATCTGACGGTGATCACCAACTCGGGCGGTCCGGGCATACTCGCTGCGGACGCCTGCGAAGACGCCGGATTACATCTGGTCCGTCCATCCAGGGACACCCTGAAGATTCTGTCGCAATCCCTGCCGCCCTTTGCCTCCCTCTACAACCCCATCGACATCATAGGCGACGCCAAAGCGGACCGATACAGGCTCACCCTCGAAGCCGTGGCCAAGGACGAAAACACCAACGCCATCCTGACCCTGCTCACACCGACAGCTTCGGCCGAGATCATTGAGACCGCTCAGGCAATCATCGACATTTCCAAGGAATGCGCCAAACCCGTCTTCGCCTGTTTCATGGGCGAAGAACGCATCGGGCCGGGACGCGACATGCTGCTCAAGGCGGGCATCCCCTGCTACGAATATCCGGAACCGGCCATCAGGGCCATTTCCGCCATGCTGGACCATTATCGCTGGAAACACCGTCCCTACCCGGTGGAGATCTGCTTTCGCCGCGACAAGGGCAGGGCCGAACGCACCATCGAGCAGGCGCTGAAAACCGGCCTCACCGAACTGCCTTTCGCCGAGGCCATGGACATCGCCGCCGCCTACGAACTCCCGGTTCCGGAAACGCGGCTGGTGCGCACCTCGGATCAAGCCGTGCGGGCAGCCAAGAAAATGGGCTACCCCGTGGCCCTCAAGATCGTGTCCCCACACATTTCCAGCCGAAGCGAAGTGAATGGCGTAACTCTGGACCTGCACACTCCCAGGGATGTTCGGGATGCATGGCTGGACATCACCTCGCGGACCCAGCGCAAACGCCCGGACGCCTATATCGCAGGATGCCTGGTCCAGACCATGGGGCCGGTCAAGGCACGGGAGGTGGTGGTTCGGTTCACCCAGGACCCGCAATTCGGGCCCCTGGTCTCCTTTTGCATGGCCGGACCCTCCGCCGAGGTGCTGGGCGACATCAGCTACAGACTGGCCCCTCTCACGGTCCAGGATGTTCAGGACATCATTCGTGAAATAAAATCGTTCCCGCTCCTGCGCGGCGTACGGGGCGAAGAACCGGCAAATCTGAGCGCCATAGAAGACGTTCTGCTCTCCATGTCTCAGATGGCAACGGACTTCCCGGAAATCCGGGAGGCCGAACTCAACCCGATCCTGGTCGATGGAGAAGGCGCCCTTGTCACGGACCTGCGCCTGACCGTGGGCCGAATATGACGTTTGGACTTTTTTAAAGGTCTCATATACAGAAAGAGATGGGGTTGCACCGCTCGCGCCCCTTTCACACTCAGGAGGAATATCGGCATGGCTGGACTCTATATCGGATCGACCACAGGGTACTCGGGCAAGAACATGATCGCCATGGGTCTGGGCCTGCGTTTGCAGAAAGAAGGCTTCAATGTGGGCTACATGAAACCGGTCGGAGCCATGCCCATGGAAGTCGACGGGAAACTCGGCGACGAGGACGCGGCCTTTGTTCAGGACGTGCTCGGCATCCATGAAGACCCCGAGAAGGTCACGCCGGTCGTGGTCACCCAGGACTTCAAGGTCAAGGCGTTCACCGGCAAGATGGAAGGCCTCCTCGACAAGATCGTCGAAGGGTATGCGGCCGTGTCCAAGGACAAGGACGTCACCCTGGTGGCCGGCTCCGGCTCCATGTACTCGGGCAAGTACTGCGACACCGACGCCATTTCGGTCATCAGGAAACTCGGCATCAAGACCATCATCATCGACCGCTTCCAGAAAGAGCTCAAATACGACTACCTCATGGTCATGAAGGAAACTCTGGGCGACCTCATGGCAGGCGTCATTCTCAACGATGTTCCGCCCAACTTCATGGACGAAATTTCCCAGTTGCTCGGCCCTTCCATGGAAGCCAAAGGCGTAAAAATCCTCGGAATCATCCCCCGCGACCCCCTCATGGGCGCAATCAAGGTGGGCGACCTTGCCGACCGCCTGGGCGGCAAGATCATTTCCGCGCACAACAAGAGTGAGCGCGTAGTGGAGTCCTTCCTCATCGGCACCATGCAGGTGGAGAACTTCATGACCCACTTCCGCAAAAAGAAGAACTCCGCCATTATCGTGGGCGGCGACCGGTCTGACGTGCAGCTCGTGGCCCTTGAAGGGGATTGCCCCTGCCTCATCCTGACGGGCAACCTCTATCCCAACGACATCATCCTGACCCGGTCCGAAGTCCTGGAAACCCCCATCATCATGGTCCGTGAAGACACCTTCACCGTGGCCAAGAAGATGGACGACATCCTGTCCCGCCACAAACTGCGCGACGCGATCAAAATCAAACAAGGTGCGGAACTGGTCTCCGACAACATCGATTTCGAATACCTGAAAAAAGAAATCGGACTGAAATAACCGACCAAAATTCCGAGGCGCGGACCTTTCAATATCCGCGCCTCGTTTTGGCAACTCTGAAGAAGAATGCCATGCACCGTTTGATCCTTGCCCACATATTCTTACTTTTCTTTGCCTCTACGGCCAGCGGCTGGGAAGTCATCACCCTTTGCACAGCCGACGAGCAGGAGAGCCTCTCTTCCCAAAAAACAAATATGCTCCTGACCGAATGCTTCCACCGGCTGGGATACAGGCTGACGATCCTGCCCCGCCCCAACAGACGCAGCATTTGTGAAGCGGACCTGGGAACAGTCGACGGCAACTATGCCAGAACCGAAGCGGTAGCGGCATCTTACCGGAACCTCATCATGATCCCCGAGCCTCTCGGGTGGGAATCCATCACGGCATTTTCCGCGGACCCGAACTTGAAAGTCGACGGATGGAGGAGCCTCCTCCATCACCATGTTGCCTGGGTGAACGGACGGGCGATCTGCGAAACCCACCTTGGAACCGCCCCCCAAAAAACCCTGGTAAAGAACGAGAAAGCCCTTTTGAAGTTTCTCAGTGAAGGCAGGGCTGAGGTCGGCGTCATGGGGCTCAAAAAAGGATGTGATCTCCTCCAGAGGCTGAACATCACCAACGTGCGCCCTCTTTTCCCCCCCCTGGAAGTGGCCCAGCTCTATCTCTACATGCATAAAAAGCACGAGGCCATCATCCCCAAGGTCACGGAAATGCTGCGCACACTGAAATCGGACGGGACCTATGAAGCCATTCACCAGCATCTCTTCACAGACGCTCCGTACCCGGGGAAAATGCTCTCGAATCCACAGCCCTGATCCCGATCCATGCACTCGACTGACAGCATTTCCAACCACTGTTCCCCGCATGACTTGTCCCGACTCAAAACCAATCAATAAAGAGAGATACCCATGAAACCGAGACTGATCGTGCACGGCGGCGCCTGGGATATCCCGGACGAGTTTGCCGATGCCCACGTGGCCGGTGTCCGCCAGGCCGTGGACCGGATATATCCCCTGCTTCAAAATGGCCTGTCCGCGCTCGACGCGGTGGAAAAGGCGGTCAACATCCTGGAGGCGGACCCCACCTTCGACGCCGGGCGCGGCGCATTCCTCAATGCCTGCGGCGACATCGAACTGGACGCCCTGATCATGGACGGTCAGGCCCTGGACTTCGGGGCCGTGGCAGCCGTAACCAATCTCCTGCATCCGGTCTCCCTGGCCCGCAAGGTCATGGAGAACAAGGACTTCCGCATCCTGGTGGGCGTCGGGGCCACGCAGTTTGCCCGTGAATGCGGCTTCACTGAGGTGGACCCGCGAGAACTGCTCACGGCCCGCGAGCTGGACTTTTATGAAAAGATAAAGAACGACGAGAAATTCACTCCCATAAACGCCTTCAGCGGTGAGCACCCCTCGGACACCGTGGGCGCAGTGGCCCTGGACGCGGACGGCAACCTGGCCTGTGCCACCTCCACGGGCGGCACCCCGCGCAAGCATCCGGGCCGTGTGGGCGATTCCCCCATCATCGGGTCGGGCGGATATGCGGACAACGAACTTGGTGCAGCCTCGGCCACGGGTTACGGCGAATCCATCCTGAGGGTAATGCTCTGCAAGACCGCCTGCGACTTTCTGCGCACCGACCTGCCCATGGACGCGGCCAGCCTTTCAATGGATGTGCTCAAATCGCGCGGCCATGGGTTCGGCGGCGTGATCATGCTTTCCCCCGACGGCACATACGGCTTTGCCCACAATACCCCGCGCATGGCCTTTGCCTATGCGGACGACAAGGGAAAAACCAGGGCGCAGATCAACACATAGATCATCCCTTGCGGCCCAGCCACACGCCGACGCCCACCACCCCGCAAGCCCCCAACTGCAAGGCGGAGAGGGTTTCCCCCAACATGAGCCAGCCCGCGACCAGGGCAACCGGCGAAACCAGATTGATGGCCATGGCAGCTCGGCCGACAGGCATGGAGGTCATGGCCATGTTATACAGACCAAAGGCCCCCAGGGTGACGAAAAGGCCGAGGTAGGCCACAGCCAGCCAGGCGGTCAGCGGAACGTCGGCGAGGGGCATGGGGTTGCCGATACAGACCCCGGGCAGAAAAAACACAGCCCCGGCCACACATTGCATCCCGGTGAGCCACCATGTGGGGTATCGGGCGCTCAACCGCTTCATGACCACCATGTACATGGCCACGCAGATCATGGCCCCCACTTCCAACAGGTTGCCGAGCACAGGATTTGGAGCCGCAGCATCGGCCGAACCGCCCAGCGACAGGCAGATCACGCCGCCGATGGAGACAAGAAGACCGAAAAGTCCCCTGCCGGACATGGGTTCCCTGAGGACAATCCACGCCCCGGCCGCCACCAGAAGCGGCACCAGGGATGAAATCATACCGGCCTGCGACGAGGTGGTCAGGCTGATGGCATAGCCTTCCAGCAAGAAATAGAGACACGGCTGCATCAGGCAGAGAAAGGCCAGAACCTTCCAGTCTCCCGCCATGTATTTCGGCGCGGGAATACGCCTCCGAACGAGCAGTACGGTGAACGAGGCCAAAGTCATACGCAACCAAATTACGCCCATGGGCGCAAATCCTGCCAGGGCAGCCTTGGTTGCCATGAAGGAGGTTCCCCACAGGAAAACAGCCCCAGCAAGGCAGAACGGGGCCAGCAGCCCTCTTCCTTGGACAGGCAGAACGCGAGAGGCTTCCGTACTCATGATCACCCCCTTCCCATCATGGAGCGCACTACAAAGCCAAGATTCTTGGGGTTTTCGCCTACCCTGCGGATGGAATAGGGCCACCAGTCCCGCCCAAAAGGCAGATAAAGCCGAAGGGACACGCCCTGGGCCACCAATTCCCGCTGATAGTCCGGCCTGACACCGAGCAGCATCTCCACTTCCCACTGATCCCGTTGCCAACCGTTGGCCTCGGCCACATGGGCCGCGAACTCGACCATGCCGTGGTCATGGGTGCCGAAGACCGGGTACACGCCCTGCTCCCGCGCTCCGGAGGAGAGCAGGGTGACGATGGCTTTCCGATAAGCGTCATCGCGCTCCCGCCGCCCGGTCACGGCCACGGCTCCCGACTCGGCGAATGCGCCCTTGACCAGCCGGACCATGGCCCCGTCCTCCACGAGTTTCTCCAGGTCGTCCGAGGTGCGATGCAGGTACGCCTGGACGGTCACGGCAGCGGGCAGCCCCTCCTGAAGCAACTCCTGATACAAGCCGAGGGTGGGTTCGGTAACCGAGGAATCCTCCATATCCAACATGAGCACGTTGCGACCGGTGTCGCCGCTTTGGGACACGCTCCGGGCAAGGGCAAACACATTTTTCCGGCATGCCTCCCAGGAAATCATGGACCCGACCTGGGTCGGGTCCACGGACATATGCACATCCAGCCCACTTTCCCCGAGTCCGTCCGCCACACCGATCAAGGCGTCCAGGGTCGCCTGCACCTCGATCGGGTCGTCCACGTACTCACCGAGGTAGAACAGGGAAGCGGACACGCCCCGCGATTTGAGCTTCCGGGCGCAGGCAAGCCCGCCCGCCACGTCCGCACCGCCCACAAACTGGCGGGCAAAACGGGTCATGAGCGAAGAGCCCTGCATGAAGCGGGTCACGGCCTTGCTTCGGGCCTGGGCTATCATCAATTTCTGCCACAAGAGCATGAATCTTCTCCTTTGGTTGGGAGAGGATCATAAGCGGCGCCTGACAGGATGTATGGTACGAAATTGCGGTTACGATCCGGTGCAGTTGGAGGACTGGTACTGCAAGGGCGTGGCCCCGGTATATTGCCTGAACACTCGGGAAAAATGGGACTGGTCCGCGAACCCGGTCTCCACGGCGGCCCGGCTGATGGACATGCCGCCCGCCAGCAGTCCCTTCCCCATGTCCACGCGAAGCTGATTCTGATAGGCATGGGGAGGCAATCCCGTGACATCCCGGAACAACCGCAAAAGATGATAACGGCTCAGTCCTGCCACTTGAGACAACGTGTCCAGATTGACCTTTTCCGCGACATTGTCCGCCAGGTACTCCTTGACCACCCGGACCGCACGTTCATTCCCGGAAGGCTGATCCGGGATGCCCAGACTGGCATGACGCGACACCAGTTCGGCCAGCCCCTGGATGAACAGGCTTTCCTTTTCCAGCCGGTCCGCACCCTCGATGATAGCCAGGTGCAGGGTGCGCCATGCATCGACCAGGCCGGGGTCATCCACCACGGGTTCTGGGAAATGCGGCTGTCCGACCTCATGCCCGAAGACCTCGGCGGTCACTGATTCAAGCAGGGGGACATCCACGTAGAACATGCGGTAGGTCATGCTGGAATCCGGGTCTGGATTGCAGGCGTGAGCCACGTTCGGCCCGATAAGGATCATCCGCCCGGCAAGGCCGACATACGCTTCGCCCGCAAGGTAGAATGTGGTCTTTCCGGTCTCGATCACCCCTACGGAATAGGCCGCATGTGCGTGGTTGCAAAAGGCCTCCTCATGGTAAGAGGAATAACGCACCTCCACGCCCGGAAGATCCGGATCACGCCAGAACTGCACGTCGGAATTGGTCGGCATTTTACCCATGCAGGTACGCTACAGGCCCATCGGCCAACGCGTCAACACCATGTCCACGGTTACTTGATTTGGGACCTCGGCAACACGGGAAAGGGTTGAACCCGACGCTTGGGGTCCATCTTCACCGGCTTCTGAATCGTCTTCACCCCCTGACCGGACGGCCCCAGCTTCCAGTTGTCCACCAGTACGGAGCATTGCGCCCCATCCGACACTCCCTGCACCCAAAAACCGGTCTGGTGTACATGGTGGAAGGTGTTGCCGAACGAGGTCGTAGCCCCGTCTCCGTATCCGGTGACCACGGCCCAGCCATTGGCCTGCGCCTCGGCATCGGTCCAACCGGGATTGAAATCCACAGAATAGGTCCTGTACCCGCCGGACACCGGGTCGAAATCCGCAATCTCCTTGCACCACGGCCAGTGCGCATCATCATACCGGGCAAAGATGTACCCCTTGGGATTGGAATTGTCCGGCCGCAGGACCCATTGCACCGTCTTGATGTCCATACTGATCCGGGTGAAGCCCGCTGCCGCGAAATCACCGGTGAACCCGTTGTTGGCGAAGCTGCCGCCCAAACCGCCGATGCCGTGAAATTTCACGCATGCCCCGGGGTTGCCGCCCTCGCCTTCGAACTGTTTGGTGGTGTTGTAAGTCCCCCAGGTGGAAGTGCCCAAATTGTTGACGTCAAAGGTCAGAACCACGCTACCTGCCACGGCCGTTCCCACAAGAAACACCCCTGCCACAAAACTCATGAAACCAGCCAGAATGCGCATACCGTTCCTCCCGTGCTGCCCTTGGTAAAATCCTCTGTATCACGAATACCAAAACGTATACAGTCGTCGCCATGACGCAATCGCCAACCGACACCACCGATCTCACCACACGGTCCATTCCCAAGGTGATACGACAGGTAGCCGTACCTGCCAGTGTGGGATTTTTCTTCAATACCATGTTCAACGTGGTGGACACATGGTGGGCAGGGCGCATCGACACCCATGCAGTGGCCGCATTGGCCCTGTCCCTGCCGGTCTATTTCATCATCACTGCCCTGGCCAGCGGCATCGGCACCGGCTCCACAGCGCTCATGGGTTCAGCACTCGGAGCCAGGGACCGGGACCAGGCAGCACTCATTGCCGTGCAGATGCTCAGCTTCGGCATCTTCGTTTCCGCCTTCCTGGCCTGGTTCGGACTGATCTTTTCCCCGGATATCTTCGGCTGGCTCGGAGCCGAAGGCTCCTACCTCACGACCTGCCTGGAGTACATGAGTCCGATTTTTTCCTGTAATTTCTTTACAGTATCCCTCTTTCTCTTCAACGCAGTGCTCCAGTCCCAGGGGGACACGCGGAGTATGCGCAACGTGCTCATCCTGATGGCCACCCTGAACGTCGCATTTGACCCCTGGTTCATTCACGGCGGATTCGGGCTGCCTGCCATGGGACTGGCCGGCGTGGCCTGGGCCACGGTCCTCCTGCAGGGGGTCGGAGCGGTCTACCTGTTGGTCAAGGCGCGCCGGACCGGTCTGCTCAAGACAAACAGCGGTCGCAACCTCATCCCCCGCCCGAAAATCTACGCCGAAATCGCCCGTCAGGGGTTCCCGGCGTCACTGAATTCCATGACCATCGCGCTCGGCTTCTTTGTGATTTTCCGTTTCGTCTCGGGATTCGGCCCGGAAGCGGCAGCGGCATACGGCATCGCCACCCGCATCGACCAGATTATTCTCCTGCCGACCATCGGCCTGTCTGTTGCCGCCCTGACCATCACGGCCCAAAACTACGGCGCAAACAGGATCGACCGCATCAGGGAGAACATGAAAAAAAATCTCCTTTACGGCGCTATGCTGATCCTGCCGCTGTCCGTGCCCATCTTCCTGTTCGCGGAACCGCTCATGCGAATCTTCACCGACGACCCGGCTGTGACGGCCATCGGTGCCGAGTATTTGCGTATCGACGCCTTCACCCTCTACGGCTACGTGGCCATCTTCGTCCCCACCTCGATCCTCCAAGGCATGAAACGTCCGCTTTTCGCCATCTGGCTGGGCCTCTCCCGCCAGGTCGCCGCACCATACATCCTGTTCACCCTGTTCACCCGAACGCTGGGCTATCCCATAACCGCCCTGTGGTTCTCCATCCTCGGCATCGTCTGGATATCCGCAGGCATAGCCTTCTGGTTTGCCCGCAGGACCGTCAACAGGGTCCAGGACAGCATCCAGCGCTCCGAGTCCGTCACAAAACCCACTCAACAATAGCGGCCGCGCGGCCATGACGAACAGCCCGCATCCAAGGTGGCGCTGTTTGTTTTGTTCATAGCGCATTCGCGGTGATCCTTTGTTCGTCATCCCAATAATGGGTTATGCCTCTTTGTTGATGACGTAGCGCATTCGCGGTGGAAGCTAGCACCATCATTACGAAGTGTTTCGCTTTTACAGCGACTTCTTTTTGTCCGAAGCGACAAAATGAAGCAAAAAACGCTTTTCTACGCTGTGGGCCTGGCCCCGAAGCCAAGAGCCTGTAGGCGGCTTTCGCT
>NZ_QTZO01000033.1 GCF_004025585.1 Pseudodesulfovibrio sp. S3 | reverse complement strand
CCACCCCGAATCGATCAGCTTCTCGCCGCCGATCACCGGGCGGCCAAAATCCAAAGCCGCATTTTTTTGGTTCTTTTTTGGGGCGGCTCAGCCAAAAAAGAACCCCGCCGGGAGGGCAGAAAAAAAAACATGGAGGAGCGATGAGCGACGGCTCTTCTTCAGACTTGCTGCAAGGGGAACACGCACACACCCGCGAAGAAGGACATGGAATGCCTTTGGGGCGGCAAGCGCCAAACAATGCCTCTCGCGCCAAAGGCGCACATCCCAAACAAAAAGCCGCCCCCTGGGCGGCCTTCCTTATCTCTTCAGGCCCGCTGCCCAAAGCGAAAGCCAGTGCAACGTCAACCTTCCCCTTCCCTTCTCTCTCTGATAAGAATCCCCACAAGGAGAATACATGGAAAAGTACAAGCTCGTCAGCATGGTCAAAGCGGCCGGTTGAGCCGCTAAGATCGCTCCAGGGGACCTGGAGACCGCACTTTCCGGACTGGGCGTCCGACCTGATGACCGCGTTCTTGCCGGGGGCCCCGGCGACAACGAGGACGCTGCCATTTTGTCTTTTCCCGCTGGCAAGGCTTTGGTGCAAACCGTTGATTTCTTTACTCCTGTGGTCAACGATCCGTATCGATTCGGACGCATTGCCGCAGCCAATTCCCTGTCCGATATCTATGCCATGGGCGGCGAACCCTGGTCGGCCATGAACATCGTCTGTTTCCCTGTGGGCAAACTCCCCATGTCGGCGCTGGCCGAAATCCTGCGCGGCGGCAAGGACGCCGTTGAGGAGGCCGGGGCAGTGCCCAGCGGCGGCCATAGCGTGGACGATGCCGAGATCAAATATGGACTGGCCGTATCCGGCGTGGTTGACCCGGATCGATTCGCCTCCAACCGGGGTGTTCGGCCGGGCGACGAGCTGGTTTTGACCAAGCCCATCGGAACCGGGGTGCTGGCTACGGCGATCAAAGGTGAAATGCCCGGTTTCGAGGCCATGGAAGATCTGCTTTTCGAGGTTTGCGGCCGTCTGAACAAGACCGGCGGCGCGGTCATTCGGGAGCTGGGATTGACCGGGGCCACGGACATCACCGGTTTCGGGCTGGGCGGCCACCTGATCGAACTGGCCGAAGCGAGCAAGTTGTGCATCGAGCTGCGCATGAACGATGTCCCGTTGCTGCCCGGAGCCATGGACATGGCATCCATGGGCATGTTGCCAGCCGGTTCCATCTGCAACCGCAATTACTACAAGCCCAAGACCCTCGCGGCCCAGGGGCTGGACCCCATCCGCTTTGATCTCATGTTCGATGCCCAGACCTCGGGCGGATTGCTGCTGGCCGTCAAACCCGCACAACTCGACCGGGCCCTGGCCATGCTCGAAGCCGCCGGGGAGACCGCCGTTCCGGTCGGACGGGCCCGGACTGTCGGAGCGGGCGAGCCCCCTCTCTCCATTCTCTAGGATTCAGCCCCTTTTCGAAGGGCATACTCTTTCATGACCCTGTCGATCTCCTGTTGCAGTTGATCGATTTCGAACGGCTTGGCGATGTACCCGTTCATACCCGCTTTGATAAACCGATCCCTGTCGTCCTTCATGGCATGGGCCGTCAGGGCGATGATAGGGATATCCAACCCCAAATCCTCTCGAATGTACCGGCCGGTCTCGACACCGTCCAATCCCGGCATATGGATATCGGTAAAAAACAGGTCAAAGGACGTTACCTTCATGATCTCTATGGCCGCCTCCCCGCTTTCCACGCACACGGGGACATGACCAAGCTTCTCCAGAATGCGCTGAACAACCATCCGATTGACCCGCTCATCCTCGGCAATCAGAATGGACAACCCCTTTTGAAAACGCCTCTGCGGTTTCACTTCTGCCTTGGCAGGCGCATCGACCTTTTTGGCGACGATAGTGAAATATATGGAGGTTCCTTCCCCCTCCATGGCGTCCACCGTGATGGAACCGCTCATGAGTTGCACCAGCCGATGCACTATGCCGAGTCCGAGTCCTGTACCCTGGTATTTTCGGGTCAGGGAACCGTCCACCTGGGAGAAGGGATCAAAGATGGAGTCCACCTTGTCGTCGGCAATCCCTATGCCCGTGTCGGCAACCTCGAAGAGAATGCGGATTTGTCCGCCAGCCATTTCCTGACGAAGAGGGAAGACTTTGACCCGGATGGCCCCTTTTTCGGTGAACTTGACTGCATTGCCCACCAGATTGAACAATATCTGCCGCAGCCGCCCCTTGTCCCCCTGGATAAAAATCGGCAGGGACTCGTCAACCTCCCAACTCATTTCGAGACCGCGCTCTTCCACTGCGTACCTGAAGGTGGACACCACCGAATCAAGCACTTCGGCCAACCCGAAAACAGTCTCCTCAAGTTCCAACTTGCCTGACTCCACCTTGGAAAGATCCAGGATGTCGTTGAGCACCTGGAGCAGGCTGCGCCCCGAATTGAGCGCCGTTTCAAGATACTCGGCCTGCGTGGGTTCAAGAGCGGAAAGTTGCAGCAATTGCAGCATACCGAGCAGTCCGTTGAGCGGCGTCCGAATCTCATGACTCATATTGGCCAGAAATTCGTTTTTGGCCAGACTGGCGGCTTCGGCCTTGGTCCTGGAACGTTCGAGTTCCGCAGCCATGTTCTTGAGTTCGGTGATGTCGGCGGCCATGTGCATATGCACCAACTTGCCCTGAAGCCACTCAATGGCCCGGTCATGATTGAGGTTCCAGCGCTTCCGCTTCTCGGAATACCGTTCCGAGACCAGGGTTCCCACCGGATTGCCCGCAGCGTCCACCAACGAAGGCTTGATGCAAAAGTCGCATGGCTCGTCCTGACCGCGTATGACGTGATGGCAGATCTCGCCTTCCTTGATGTCCCCGAACTGTTCCCGCATGTGCGCGTTCATGAACAATATTTCGTTGGTTTCAATATCGGCGACGTAGATATCCGCGCTGATGCCGTCGAGAATGGTCTCCAGCCGCTCATGGGCCTGCTTGACCTCGGTGATGTCGGCAATCATGGCAAAGGCCCCGAGACCCCGACCGTCCTCCGCCATCAAGGGCGTTGCCGAAACCAGTCCCCAGACCAAGATGCCGTCCTTGCGCACGAACCGCCGTTCGTAGCGTTCACCCATGCCGCCTATCCGGCGCACCATGCGCTCTCGGTTGTCTTCCAATTCGCTCGGTTCGATATAGTCGAGAAAACTCTGACCGATTATTTCCTCGATCTCACAACCGAGAAATTTAGCAACGATCTTGTTCGCATAGGTGATGCGCTGATCGGCATCCAACCCGAGAATACCCTCGTTGGCGGTCTCGACGATGAGCCTGTACTGCTCCTGGGTCTTTTTCCGCGCCTCTTCGGCGAACCGCGCCTCGGTAACGTCCCTGCCGTAAACCGCTATGGTGGACACTTCACTCTGATCGCATACGGGGTAAACGATCCCGTTGAGTATCCTGCCCGACCAGACCACCTGCTCGGTCATGGCCTGTCTGCTTGCAGCGACCCTGGTGAAGATGGCCTTCACCATGGACTGAAGATTTTCCGGTATGAAATCGTAGACGCTCCGCCCCATGGTGGCCTCCCTGGGCTGCCCCAGGAAATTCGCCATATTCTGGTTCATGGCCAGGACAGTGCCGTCCAGCGTGAACAGACCCACGGAGTCTTCGGTGGCATTGAGCAGGGCGAGCAGAGACTGCTCGCTGCTCCGAAGCCGCTCCTCGAACTTTTTTCTTTCGGTGATGTCGCGGGTGGACCCGACAACACCGCCCGACATGCCGTCCTCTTCATTCAGCGCCTTGGCCAGGGATTCGCCCCAGACAAGGGAACCGTCCTTGCAGAGGAACTGCAACTCCAGTCGACAGAACAGATTTCTCTCTCCATGGAGGAACCGCTCATCTATTGTCTTAAGACTCTCGCAGACACGTTGGTAGGATTCCGGGGTAACAGACTGCTCCAGTGATGTGCCCAGGAGTTCTTCGGGCTTGAACCCACGGACACGTTCGACCGAGGGGCTGACATAGGTGTACCGCTGAAACCTGTCGAGGGTCCAGATGATGTCTTCGGAATTCTCCGCCAGAAAACGATACTTTTCGAGATTGCGGTCCGCACGGTCTTCGGCCGACCGTTGATCCGTCATGTCGCGGAACACGCACCAGACACCCTGAATATCCCCCTGGTCACCCCGCTGCAGCCAGCAGTTGACCCTGACGTACAAACTCTGCCCGCCATTGTGGATGAGAATCTGCTCGAATTCGATGGAGTTTTCCCCGGACTCCATAAACGCCCCGACTCTCAGCGCCTGGGATTCGCGGGTCTCTTCAGGGGTGAAATCGAATATGGAGCTGCCCACCAGCTCATCCCAATCATAGCCGAGCATGGAACAGAATGCGGGGTTCACCTGGATGATCTTCCCGTTCCTGTCGGCATGGACAATGCCGTCGCCAAGGACATTGCACAGCCCCTGGAAACAGCCTGCATCAATGGATAACTCCTCCCGATTCGATCGGGAGTCGTCCTGGCCCCGGCTATTTGCCCGTCCTTCGGCTTGGTCAGAAGTCATGTGCTCGCTCCCAAAGGTACAACCATAATACCCTTCGCAAGGCATTTACCTTTTTTCCCCATAAACACCAATTATTATCCGTTGTGACTTGAAGCCACGACAAATGGAGGGTACCTTGAATCCCTAAAACCTCTCACCGGGGCCGAAGAAACCACAACTCACCAAAGAAGGAAGTCATGAAATCGGATCAATATATCCTGCTTGAAGATGAATTCGGTGCGCACAACTACAAGCCTCTGGACGTGGTCATCGAGCGCGGCAGCGGCATCTGGGTCTGGGACGTAAACGGCAAGAAATACATGGACTGCCTGTCCGCCTATTCAGCCGTGAATCAGGGCCACTGCAATCCGAAGATCATGGAAGCCATGGTCGAACAGGCCAAGAAACTCACCCTGACATCCCGCGCGTTCCGCAACGACCAGCTCGGACCGCTCTACAAGGAGTTGTGCGACCTGACCAACTCCCACAAGGTGCTGCCCATGAACTCCGGGGCCGAGGCCGTGGAAACCGCCATAAAGGCCGTGCGCAAATGGGGATATCAGGTCAAGAACGTTCCCGAAGACAAGGCCGAAATCATCGTCTGTCGCAACAACTTCCACGGGCGGACCATCACCATCATTTCCTTTTCCACGGACCCTGTCTCCACCACCGGATTCGGTCCCTTTACCCCGGGCTTCAAGGTCGTGGACTTCGGCGACGCAAAAGCCCTGGAAAACGCCATCAACGAAAACACCGTGGCCTTCCTGGTGGAACCGATCCAGGGCGAGGCGGGCGTCATCATCCCGCCCCGGGGATACCTCAAGGATGTGCGCCGCATCTGCGACCAGGCGGGCATCGTGCTCATCTTCGACGAGATCCAAACCGGCCTGGGCCGGACCGGCAAGATGCTGGCCGAGGAGCACGAGGGCGTGGAAGCGGACCTGACCCTCATCGGCAAGGCCCTGTCCGGCGGCTTCTACCCGGTCTCCGCCGTACTCTCCAACACCGAGGTGCTCGGCGTGCTCAAACCCGGCGAACACGGCTCCACCTTCGGCGGCAACCCGCTCGCCTGCGCCGTGGCCCGCGCCGCCCTCAAGGTGCTCAAGGACGACAACCTCATCGACAACGCCAGAGACATGGGCGCCTACTTCATGGACGGCCTGAAAAGGATCGACAACCCCAAGATCAAGGAAGTGCGCGGGCGCGGTCTGCTCATCGGCCTCGAATTCCACAAGGACGCAGGCGGCGCGCGCCAGTATTGCGAAAAGCTCAAAGAAGCGGGCCTGCTCTGCAAGGAGACCCACGAAACCATCATCCGTTTCGCCCCGCCCCTGGTCATCACCAAAGAGGATATTGATTGGGCGCTGGAACGGATCACGCCCATCCTCAGCCAATAGAACCTTCCGGCAACAGGGATGAAAGCCGCTGTAGGCGGCCTTGATAAAAACATCCACAATTTGAAACAAAGAAAACGGCGCATCATGTTTGATCATGGTGCGCCATTTTCTCCGTCTCAAAAAGCGGAGGATTCATTACCCCCCGCCAATTAGGCTGCGTCTTCTGTCCCCTGGCATCTAAAGGCTTTCGAAAGCAGGCCAGCTGTGCATTTTCTCGGGTGCAGCTGAACCGCGGGCGCAGCAACGCTACGTCGAGGATTCAGCAAACCCGAAAAATGTGCAGATGGCCTGCTCTCGGAAGCCGCCCCCCCTATTCCAATCCCATGCCCGGATGGTGCACAGGGGTGTCCATGGGGTCGACGTGGCAGACGGTGCAGTTGCCGTTGGCTCCCAGGGTTTGCGCCTCATCCATGTATTGCAGGGGCATGATGTTGTCGCGGGTCGTGGCCGGATAGATGGCGTGCGGCGAACCGTGACAGGCACCGCAATGCATGGCGTCCATGTCGTCCCTTCGAGCCGCGAACAGCTGATCCGCTCCCTCGGTCCAGGTGTTGAAGGCGGAATCCGTCTCGGGAGGGCCGAAGTCCACATGGCAGGTCAGGCAGTCCGGTTCATTGAGCCAGGGCTGCCGCGGGTTGATGGACTCCTTGTTGGTGGCCGTACGCGGGGTCAAACGGGCCATGATGCGGCCCGCACCGGGCACGCCCTGTTCCTGTTCGGACTTGAGCAGGGAAATGGCCAGGTCTTCGATCATGCCGTGGCAGTCGGTACAGGTGAAACCGATCGCTTCATGTTGACCGCGCAGACTGGACTCGGGGTGACACTTGAGACAGGAGCCTTCAGCCTCACGCCCGGCCATGTAGATGGCGTGAACGCCGTGGATGGCGGCAGACAGGTTGGGCTTGTCGTTGTTTCCTTCGACACCCTGGATAGGATCGTCGTGACAGGTGATGCACTCCACCACATCCGTGCTTTGGGCGAGCCGGGTGGAATTCATGCGATCATGCGCGGCCAGGATATTCTCGACGGTGGCGGAAGTGACCCCGGACCCGGACTGGTTCCATTCGCCGCTATGACAATTGCGGCAACCCATCTGGTCTGAAGAGGACACGACAAGTTTGGCGGTGGTCAGCACGTTGCCGTCGTTGTCCCGCGCCGTGAGGGTGACGATGGGAAGCGGATTGAATTCGCCTCCGGCATAGGGGGGGATGGACACCTTCGCCTCATACCGTCCGCCATCCTCGTTCAAGGCAAGGGTGCCGGTCAGACTCGGATCGTCCTGATCCGGCTCGATGGAGTAGGCTATTTCCACCCCTTCAAGGATTTTTTCGGGCAGGGGATCGCGCAGGACGAGCTGGGCGCGGATGGTGTTGTTCGAGGGCAGCAGCGTCCATTTGTCATTTTGCGAGAAGAAACTCATGCCCTGGGCGCACCAGGCCACCAAGGTGTATTTGGACGTGTCCGTGTCAAAGGGCGCAGGTGCCGAATCGGACATCTCCGGGGCCTCGGCCTGACTGACGGGTGCATTTCCATTCAGGGTAACGGCAATATATTGGGCCAGGATCATGCGCTCCGCATCGGTGCCGACAAAGGGCGGCATGTATTTGTTGAGCTTGCCCATGCCGGTCAAAAAGGCGTCCATGCCGCCGGTATCGTACTGGGCCGTGCGTTTGGTGATTTCGTTCATGGGACCATGGATGGAATGGCAGGAGGCGCACTCCAGCTGGAACAGGAACTCACCGGCCAGGACCCGGTTTTCCTCGGTGACGCCCCGGGCCAGTTCGGGCGGCGCCCACTTGGCCGAGGCAATGACGCCCTTCTGGTTGATGACCGGCACATGCGCCTTGAGAATGGAGGAGGAATAGATCGTATCCCAGATGAGGTACGGCTTGCGCCCGGCCTCGCGTATGAACTCGAAGGAGCCGAAAAGACCCTGTCCGGCCAGCAGGACCACCAGGGCCAGGGGAAAGGAGATGCGCCGCGGGGCCTTGATGGCCAGCAACAGGCCGCCGATCACGGTGGCGAGGCTGAAGACCCAGAAGTACTGCATGAACCCGGCCACACGGTTGGACTTGAATGCGATCATCTCGTACTGGCCTGGAGGCATGGCAGCCACGTACCACCATCCCGAGGCGATCACCGCCAGGACACCGAGCACGGTCCAGGCCGAACAGGCCCGGACGGTCAACATGCGGGTATCCGCATCCTTGATGCGCGTGGCCGTGACGAACCCGAACAGTCCGGCACAGGCAGCGGAAAAGAAGGAACGGAAAACCAGGGACGGCCAGAAGGACGGGTTGAAAAAACCGTCCCAGAAGTCCTTGGTGGTCAGCCAATCCCCGGGGGTGAGCATGAAGCCGATGATGCCGTTGATGAGAAACAGGGAAAGCCAGCCGAATCCGAAATAGAGCCAGCCCACGATGACGTGGTCGCGCCGGTTCATGGTATCCCAGGTATAGTAATAGATGATCAAGGCCACGATCTCGCCCAGGAAACAGACCCACTCAGCGGCCCAGCCGAACACGAACTGGTGGATCAGGGTCACGGTCGCCTGGGGCGCGAGCAGGGCTATGGTCAGCCAAATGGCCACGCCGGACACCGCGCCGAAGGCCATGGTCAGGAGCAGGAAGAACCGGGTGTGTTTCCTGGCGTATTCAAGCAGATGGATGTTGTTGGTCCGGTAGGCCGCCTGCTCGGTCAGGACCAGAAACAGACCGCCGCCCACGGCGAAATGAGCCACATAGACATGCACGGTGGCAATGAGGGCGATCCAGAAGCCGCCGCCCAGGGTGGTGAGTTGCCAGATGGGATATTCCATGACCTAGACCCTCCCCTGCCGTGACTTGAAGTAGAGCCTGATCATGTAGCCCATGACCAGTCCTCCCCCGATCAGAAAGCCGAGGAAGAGATAAAACGAACCGTACTGATTGGTCACGGGTATGGTTTCGATCTTGAACCACGGCGCCAGATAGAGGGTGCGCACCCAATGGCGTGTACAGACCATGAAGAATACGGTGATGACCGCCCATACAGTCGTGTGCCTGGGGTTCTGCTTGAGGCCGGACCAGAGCATGAGTCCGGCGGAGACCACGGCCGCCACGATGGTCAGGGTGGCCGGAAGGCTCCTGCCCATGAAGGCGAGAATGATATCGCTTGGCAGGGCCGCCAGGAACCAGATGCCCACACCCACGTTGACCAGGGTGGCCCGGATGAACCAGCGCATACCCAACCCCACGAACCCTTCCAGGCCGCGCACCTGGCCGAGCAGGGCCACGAACAGCCCGCCCACGGCCAACGCCCCGACCATCATGTGCAGAAAACGGGGATAGAGTACGGGGTCGGCCCAATTGAGAAAGCCCCCGCTCCCGGAAAAATATCGTGTCCAGACTTCAGGCCGGAGCATGAGCGTCATGTTGTTCGAAAACATGAAGGCAACGAAAACCAGGCCTATCAGCGAGGTGGCGAACAGGGTCGTGCGCAACCCCGTCCCCATGGTCTCGTATTTGAATTTGTAGGCATAGAATCCGTAGTAGGAATAGAGCAGCACGAACAGCACGCTGAACCACCAGCCGCCCATGAGCACGGAACTGACGTAGTCGAAGTTGCCGTAGTTGACCTGGAGAAAGAGGAGCGGGGCCACGCCCATGTTGATGGTCAGGGCAAGCAATGGCGGTAGCTTCATGCCCACCTCGCGGATGACGGAACCGTTCCCGCGCACCGAATGGACCAGACCTATGGCAGCCGACCCGAGCAGCGCGTTCATGAACAACAAATGCGCTGTAAGCGTGGTTATGAGCAGGACATCGAACCACGCCCAATGGATGGGGATAGGTTCTGCCAGGGGTATGAGCAAAGCTGGATTCACGGCGGCACTCCTTGTGGTCGGCGGAGACAATACATGACTGTAGGCGATTTGGCCGTCAGAGACAACATGCCTCCCTCTTCTGTCTGAATTCGCACCGAATGAACGATGCCATACAGATTACATTAGACATATCTATCTGTACTATAGTAGTTTTCTGTTCAACACTTGGAATAATATCAGGTCAAGGAGCTATTATGAAGATAGGATCAAAAATGACCGCTTTGGGTGTAACCCTCATCGGTACGACTGTAGCCTGTATTCTCGGCATTCTATTATGGCAAAGTTCCAAAGTAGAGGACACCCTGAAGACGCACTTCAACAAACAGGCCCAGCACGAAATGGAACTGGCCGTTGCTGATGCCAAGAACCTGCTGTCCACCCAGCACGCCACCCTGTCCAAACAGCTCGAAAACGACATGCATGTGGTTCTCGACATCGTCCGAAGAGGCGGCGGACTCCGACTCATGGACGAGACAGTGGATTGGAAGGCGGTCAATCAGATTTCCAAGGAAAGCTCGACCGTTCCCCTGAACAAAATGGCCCTCGGAGAAACCTGGCTCGGCCAGAATGCCGACCCGAACACCCCCACGCCAATGGTGGACGAGATCATGGGCATGACCGGAACCACCTGTACGGTGTTCCAGACCATGAACAGCCAGGGAGACCTCCTGCGCGTGGCCACCAACATATTGAAGACAGACGGGAAACGGGCCGTGGGCACGTATATCCCCAGCTCCTCCATAGTGGCCAAGACCATCAAATCCGGCGAAACGTTCCGGGGCACCGCCTATGTGGTCAACGCCTGGTATCTGACCCAGTATCGCCCCATCAAGGACGCGTCCGGCAAGGTGCTCGGTTGCGTCTACGTCGGCATTCTCCAGGAGGGCGTGGAACAGCTCCGACAAGGCTTCAAGGCGGTTGTCCTCGGAGACACGGGCAGCCTGACCGTCTTTGCCGGCTCGGGCGGGTCCGCCGGAGAGGTCAAGATCCACAAGGACGCCCAGCGTGAAGGCAGCAACCTGTTCGAACTCAAGGACGCGACCGGAAACGCGGTATACAAGGACCTCACCCAAGAGGCCAAGAACGCCGACGGCAAGGTCGTGACCATTGAAACCTCGATATCCGATGCAGGTTCAGGCCCCCCGAGGGAACTCATCCTGAGCGCCGTCTATTTCGAACCGTGGGACTGGGTCATTCTCGGCACGGGCTACCTGGAGGAATTCATGGTGGGCCAACGCGCGACCGCAAACGACCTCGAATCCACAAAATGGTGGACCGTGGGCATCGGCGTGATCATGCTTCTCCTCGCCGCCCTGGCGTTTTTCTTGTACGCCAGAAAAATGAGCGGCTCCATCGGCACGACCGTTGCCGTCATGGCCGAAATCAACCAGGGCAACCTCGACGTGCCGCAACTGGCTGCAAGACAGGGCCGGAACCGCGACGAGCTGGATGAACTGAGTACTGTCGTCAACGCCATGGGGCAACGACTGCGCCAGGTGGTGTCGTCGGTCCAGGAATCCGCCCAGAGCGTAACCGAGGGCAGCACCGAATTGAACGATACCTCCCGGACCCTGGCCGAAGGAGCTTCCAATCAGGCCAGCGCAGTGGAAGAAGTCTCGGCCTCCATGGAAGAAATGACGTCCAGCATCCAACAGAACACCGACAATGCCCGACAGACCGAAAAAACAGCCCGCCATTCTGCGGGAACTGCGGAACAGGGCGGCAAGGCCGTAACCCAGACCGTCGAAGCCATGCGCCAGATCGCGGACAAAATCGCCATCATCGAGGACATCGCCCGCCAGACCAACCTGCTGGCCCTGAACGCCGCCATTGAAGCGGCCCGCGCAGGCGAACACGGCAAGGGATTCGCCGTGGTGGCCGCAGAAGTACGCAAGCTGGCCGAGCGGAGCGGCGTGGCAGCGGCCGAAATCAGCGATTTATCGGCCCACAGCGTGAGCATCGCCGAAGAAGCCGGCTCCATGCTCGGCAAGATGGTCCCGGACATCACCAAAACCGCCGAACTGATACAGGAAATATCCGCAGCCAGCGACGAGCAGAATACCGGGGCCATCCAGATCAAGGACGCCATTCTCGAACTGGACCGCGTGGTGCAGCAGAATGCAGCGGAATCGGATCACGTGGCAGACGCCTCCGGAATTCTGGCCGAACACGCCCGTCAACTCCAGCAGACCATCGGCTTTTTCCACCTGGGCAACACATCGTCGATGCCCCGGGCACGGATTTCCGCAAGCCGCTCCAAGGCGAAAGCACTGCCACAGACCAAACCCAAGCCCAAGGCCAAACCCCTGCCGCAGGCCAAGCCTGCGTCAAAATCCGGGTCCGCAGGCGTTTCCCTGGACATGGACGACGACGGCGGATTCGAACGATTCTAACGAGAGGACATCCCAACATTGAGGCCCGCGCCACCCTTGGGTGGCGCGAGCCTTGTCTTTTATTGCAAAAAGGGTAGAAACTTCTCCAGAAGGAGATACCGCCATGGGCAAGATACTGCTGTTCGACGCAGGCAACACCAACACCAAGATATGTCTGGCCGACGACCAGGGGCTGCACGAGAGCTACACCCTGCCCACCCGTCCGGCCAACACCGATGACGACTGGGGCCTCAAGGTCGAGTCCATCCTCCTGCGCGAGGGAATCGCCCCTACTGACATCGAGGCCTGCGTCATTTCTTCGGTGGTGCCGCCGTTGGACCCGCTCATCTCCCGCATGGCCGACCGATACCTGGAATGCACGACCCTGTTCGCTGGCCGCGACCTGCCCATCGACATCGACAACGAATACGCCCGCCCCGAGCAGGTAGGTGCGGATATCCTGGTGGGCTGCTATTCTGCACGCATGACCTACGAAGAAAAGAACCTCATCGTCATCGACTTCGGCACGGCCACCACCTGCGCCTGCGTGCAGGACAACGCCTTCAAGGGCGGGCTGATCTGCCCCGGCGTGCTCTCATCGGCAAGCGCCCTGGCCGGGGGCACGGCAAAACTCCCAAAGGTGGACCTTGAGGTCAAGAGCGACACCCTCACATGGGGCAAAACCACTGACGAGTGCCTCAACCAAGGTTTCGTCTTCGGGTTCGCGTCCATGATCGACGGCCTGGTCAAAAAGCTCTCCGTACGGCTCAAGGATCCCTTTGTGATAGCCACCGGCGGCCTAGCCCCGACCATTTCCCAGATCTCCGAGACCATCGACGAACTGCGCCCCGACCTGGTCATGGAAGGGCTGTGGATGGCCTATTTCAATCGCTAGCTAGACCACATTGCACTCAGTTGCTGTCTATCTTTAGCGTCATAACTCGCCTTAAATAATTTGTAATAACTTGGAGACTTGACACCTTCAAAATGTTTTGTCTTGACTAAGTCGACTCCTTCTTTCAGGAACACGTCCAATGAAACACTTTTAGGGTACGGCTCACAATAAATAATCGCGCTAATACCTACTTGCATTATTTTTTTTGCGCAAAGCTCACATGGGAACGTTGTAGTGAACAATGTTGCCCCTTTGACACCGACTCCACCGAGCCTTGCCCCTTGCAAAATTGCATTTTCCTCAGCGTGCAAAGCCCTACACTGCTGCAAAGAACCTGTATTCAAACCATCTAGTGCAACTGCGCAGCAATCATTTACTACGTCAACTTTTCTTTTTCTTAGTTTACCATATTCATCTTTGTAACAGAATGAATCATCCTTATTTGGATGCGAATCGTATACTATTTGTCGAACCTTTGAATATTCACTTTCATTCGCGAGAGGGAATGAACGGTTGTTTGTTTCATCCAAATCACTAACAATTCTGTAACCACAACCGATTCTATTAATCTCAGTATCATTCCAACCTGCACCGACAATGTACTCGTCCTTAACAATTACAGCCCCAACTTTTCTCGAAATACACGTTGAGCTTAAACTAAGAGAGTATGCCAAGTGCATATTCCTCTCTTGTCTGGTAGGAGTAATGCAACTCGGATTTTTTATTAATATAAAATATTTAATCAACTTGTCATACAAGTCGACTTTTGTTTCAGTGTTTGAAAGTGAAATATCTGCTAGGTTAACACATTTCGTTATATTTTGTGCATACAACTCACCCAAATTGCTTGAGCCTTGGTCCCGTTTGTCAATTTCTATGCAATCACTTGCACTTAACCCATATCTATCCTTGGCTCGTAAATGTCGGGTCCTTTCATCACAGAACAGTGAGAATAAATAAAACTCATAGAAGCGACTCCTAAAATAATCAATTTCGGATGCATTCCTGAAACACTCAATGACATAGTAAGTTCTCGTGATCTGATTCGTCTGTATTTGCCACTTTCTATTTAACTTTATGAAATTGCATGCCGCTTGTGAAAGTGCTTGCAAATACTCTGGATTTTCAAAACCAGCAGCATCATCAAAAGGGCGACCACACTTTCGCAAATTATTACCAACGCCTTGCATAATTTGAAATAGCTCCAACTGGCGCCCTTTATAACACCGAGCAACTTCATCCTTTAACTCCCCAACCTTGGCGTGATACTCCTGAACTACACTCCACTTTTGCACATGTTTTTTTTCAACAGCCCTATGTATACTCCCCAGAACTTTCTTATCAAATCCAGCAGCCTTTGCCCAATTTGACATTATTCCACACAGTTCTGCATATCTATTTGCTATTTGTTTTTTTTTGTTTTTCCGAACTAACCAGTCCAACGCTATGGAATACATCACCACAGTCATTGATATATATACGAACTGATCCGCCTTTGTTTTTTGAGCTGCAAGAATCAAAGAACGCATCCTCAACTTCTTTTTCAAATCTCTTCGTAGTTCTTTCGTTTTGACCTTGCCCTCAGATCGAACTTGGGCAATTTTGTTATAACAATTTGTAATTGATGCATTAACCCCAGCCTTGTTATCAACAAGCCTACGTATTTCCTCAGCTATTTTAACTCTGAACAATTCAGAACTCTCAGAACAACCACTTGCAAATGCTCCCGTAAACCCAATTATTAAAAAGTCATCTCGACTCATTTGGACCTCCGATTGATATATGATTTTCCCTTTATACCCATTATGATTACATATCAAACATTTGACACTTAAAATAATAACTGCGCTCCCCGAACAGTATGTATATAGAATTGAGCATTGCAGAAAATTGATCTATTCTCTGCAAGACAAAAGCGTTTACGATTTTCACCAATCATACAAGGAGACTCCCATGAGTATCATCACCGGCGTGTGGGCACGCGAAATCCTCGATTCCCGCGGCAATCCCACTGTTGAATGCGAAGTCATTTTGGAATCCGGCGACATCGGCCGGGCAGCCGTGCCGTCAGGGGCCTCCACCGGATCGCGCGAAGCCCTGGAACTGCGCGATAAAGAGGAGCGCTACAACGGCAAGGGCGTCATGCAGGCCGTGGAGAACATCCGCGGCGAGATCGCCGGAGCCGTCATCGGCATGGATGCGGTCCGTCAGGTGAGCCTCGACAACATGCTGATCGACCTCGACGGCACCGAGAACAAGGACCGCCTGGGCGCCAACGCCCTGCTCGGCGTGTCCATGGCCGCGGCCCGCGCATCCGCCCATTTCCTGGGCCTGCCCCTCTACCAGTACCTCGGCGGGACCAACGCCAAACTGCTGCCTGTGCCGATGATGAACATCATCAACGGCGGCGAGCACGCTCCCAACAACCTGGACATCCAGGAGTTCATGATCATGCCAGTGGGGGCGGAGACCTTTGCCGAAGCCCTGCGCATGGGCGCCGAGATCTTCCACAAACTGAAAACCATCCTGGCCAAGGACGGTCACGTCACCTCGGTCGGCGATGAAGGCGGATTCGCTCCGAACCTGAAGTCCCACGAAGAAGCCTTCCAATACATCACCCGCGCCTGCGAGGCTGCCGGGTACGCGCCGGGCAAGGACATCGGTTTCGCCATTGATGCCGCCGCCAGCGAATTCTACAAGGACGGAAAATACGTCCTGGCCGGTGAAAACAAGATCCTGACCTCTGCCGAACTGGTGGACTTCTACATGGACCTGGCGTCCAAGTTCCCGCTCATTTCCATTGAAGACGGTTTTGCCGAGTCCGACTGGGACGGCTTTGCCCTCCAGACCGAAAAAATGGGCGACCACATCCAGCTCGTAGGCGACGATCTGTTCGTGACCAACCCCGACATCCTGGCCGAAGGCATCGACAGGGGCATCTGCAACTCCATCCTGATCAAGCTGAACCAGATCGGCACGGTCACCGAGACCCTGGACACCATCGAGCTGGCCAAGACCGCCGGATACACCACCGTGGTCTCCCACCGCTCCGGCGAAACCGGCGACCACTTCATCGCCGACCTGGCCGTGGCCGTGAACGCAGGCCAGATCAAGACCGGCTCCCTGTGCCGCTCGGACCGCCTGGAAAAATACAACCAGCTCCTGCGCATCGAGGAAGAGCTTGATGACGACGGCGTCTACTACGGCCCCATCTTCGGCAGCAGCTTCTTTGAAGAAGACTAGAGAACGTTCAAACAAAGGCCGCTCCAACCCGGAGCGGCCTTCTCTTTCAACACTCCCTGGGAGGCTCCATGAAAAAAGCACTGTTTTCCCTGCTGACTGTGGCATTGCTCCTCGTTGCCGCCAACGCCCTTGCCGGTGACATCCCCGACATGAAAGGAACCTGGTACTGCGAAGGCACCCTGGTGGCCGGAGTGGAAAGGGGCATCTACAGCAATCCCGAGGCAAAGAACTCGCTGGTCATTGAAAAACAGGAAGCCAGAGTCTTCCTCGGCCACAAGGAATGGACGCTCAAGGGCAAGAACTACTCTGAAAAGCTCTGCGGCGGCATTGCCCAGGACGGCGAAATCTACATCGCGGAACAGGAGGACGGCGTGATGCACGGCGACCTCAGCGCAGACGGCAAAACGCTCACCGTCATCTATGTGGAAAGCGGCCCGGACGCCAAGGTCATCGAACTCATCTACACCAAGATGAAATAGCCAACGGTCCTCGTAGATCATCCGAGGCCGGAATATGCGGGTTGCATAGTTCGGCCTTTTTCTTTAGGTAGCGGCCAACGCATTGTGAATATTTCGATTGACGGCGAATTCCGACACACCAAAAATCATCCATCTTTGAAAGCCCCGGAGGCAAATCATGATTCTTTTGGACGGCAAGGAAACAGCGGCAACCATTCGGGCTGAGATCAGGCAGGAGGTCGACGCCCTGCAGGCCAAATACGGCCGTCAACCCGGTCTGGCCGTGGTGCTGGTGGGTGAAGACCCGGCCAGCCAGGTGTACGTGCGAAACAAGGAACGCGCCTGCGAGGACTGCGGTATCCGGTCCATCCCCCACCGCCTGGAAACAGCCAGCCAGCTTGAGCTTGAAGGGCTGATCCAGGAGCTGAACCGCGATGTGAGCGTGGACGGCATCCTGGTGCAGCTTCCCCTGCCCAAGGGACTGGACTCCCAGAAAATTCTCGATCTCATCGACCCGGACAAGGATGTGGACGGCTTCCATCCGGTGAACGTGGGCAAGATGAGCCTCGGCCTGCCCGGCTTCAAACCGTGCACCCCGGCGGGCGTCATCAACCTGCTCAAACGCTACGGCCTGGACCCGGCCTGCAAAAAGGCCGTGGTCATCGGCCGCTCCAACATTGTGGGAAAACCTTTGGCCATGATGCTCTCGCAAAGCGGCCCCTGCGCCAACGCCACGGTCACCCTGTGCCACTCGCGCACCGCCGACCTCAAGGCCGAGTGCCTTGAGGCCGACTACATCTTCGCCGCCATCGGCATGCCCAACTTCGTGACCGCGGACATGGTCAAGGAAGGCGCGGTCGTGGTGGACGTGGGCATCAACCGCACCGACGAGGGCCTGGCCGGCGACTGCGATTTCGAAGGGCTCAAGGACAAGGTCCACGCCATCACCCCGGTCCCGGGCGGCGTCGGCCCCATGACCATCGCCCAGTTGATGGTCAACACCTTAGAGGCCTTCAAGATGCATGTGGGGGCATAGGTCCGCGCCATTTCCGCATATTCAAAAAAAGGGCCGGTTTTTTTCGGCCCTTTTTTGTTGCCTCCGGCGGCTGGGGGAAGGGAGAGAAAAACCCTTTGAAAAGGGTTCTTTCTCTCC
>NZ_QTZO01000032.1 GCF_004025585.1 Pseudodesulfovibrio sp. S3 | reverse complement strand
AAAAACCCTTTGAAAAGGGTTCTTTCTCTCCCTTCCCCCAGACCCCCATCCCTCTCTTTTCCCAAACTTTCTGACGCCGCTTTGCGGGGTGGGGGGGGACTTTCCCTTTTTTTTGCTCAAGAAGCGTAAAGAAAACCTGTCGGCTTCCGATAAGAAGAGCATGATCATTCAGGGCGCACATATGAATTACGGCTTCATGCAGAAGCTCAAGACGCGGCAGGACCAGGGGGAAGACCTTGGTGCCGCGGCCTCACTGCTGGAGAACAGCCCTGGAATGCGCTTGGGGCAGATGGCCGAAATCAACCCGGCCAAGGATGGACTGACCCCGGCTGCCGAGGCGTTGGCCAACGCTCCCGGTCAGATCAAAAAAGTGGCCGGGGATGCTCCTCCCCAAACCCTGGGCCAGACCTTTGCCAACGAGATCGTGCGGCGCATGGACGATCTCACGGACGAGAACGGCGAACCCAGGGACACGTCCGACCTGCGCCACTCGCTCGGCTCCACCATGGACTGGCTGCGCGGGAAGTTCGGCGACGAAACCGCTGCCGCAGCAGCAGGCATGATCCTCCAATCCACCTCTTCGGGCGTGACCGAGGAGACCCTGGGCGAGGGCATGCTCAACGTGCTCAAATTCATTGACCGCAACTTCGGCATCAATGCCGGCGACTCGGTCATGGCCCAGTTCAACGGCGGCATCAATCAGGAACTGAACGCCTATTTCGACAACGGCAAAAACGAACTGTTCTTTGACGCGGGAGCCGTGTCCAAGGACGGTCAGCCCAGCGCCACCCAGGACGTCAGCGCCCGCTTCTTCATGCAGGCCGCCGCAGCCGCCGACAAGGGCGACACGGATTCCCTGGATGAACTGCAAAACATCCTCGACGAGCTCAAGGACGAACTGGACAACATCGCCGGACTCCAGGACCTGACCACCAAGCTTGAAGAAGACTTCAACCCGGTCAAGGCCAGCATGGAAACCGCGCTCAACGCCTACCAGACCACTCCGGGATTCAACGATCCCCAATTCACCAGCGTGAACGTCTAGGCACCACCCCCGCCCAGACTCCAATGAACCGCCTCCCCGGAGTCGGCTTTTTTTTGCGCCCCACCCACTCTGCAAAACGGCACCAAAAAGTTTGGTGGGGTCCGGGGAAGGGGAGAGGGAAAGCACTTTTCAAAGTGTTTCCCCTCTCCCCTTCCCCGCCCGCCGGAGGCATCAAAAAAAACCGCCCTGTCAGCGTGGCCGACAGGGCGGGATTGGTTCCTTCCGAGAAGGGCTAGTACATTCTGTGTTCTTCGATGTAATTCAGGACAAAGGCTTCGGCATCTTCCACGGTCTTGACATCGTCGCGCACCTGGGCTTCGAGCAGACGGTCGCGGATCTTGCCGATGGCCGGACCGGGCTTGAGCTTGGCAAGTTCCATGATCCGGTTGCCGTCGAGCAGCGGTTCGAGTTCGAGATCCGGGATATCGGCCCGTTCGGCCATTTTGAGGTTGTGGTTGAACTCGCGCCAGGAACCGTCTCGGGCCTTGATGTCCGCCCTGACCATTTCCATGATGCGCGGGTATTCATCCAGGGAACGCAACCGGCGAATACCCTTGTCGGTGAGCATGAAGTGCGGACGCATGTGGTTCTGGACGAGCTCGCAGATCAGGTCGATGTCCTGCTCCTCGAAACGCAACCTTTTCAACACCTTGCGTGTGACCTTGGCACCCACACGGTGGTGCTGGAGGAAATTCCATTTCTCATCGTAGAATTCGGCGGTGTAGAGTTTGCCGATGTCGTGAAACAGGCAGGCCACGGTGCCGAACCAATCATAGGGCAGTTCTTCGGGGTAGGCCTTCATCACGTCCAGGGTGTGCTCCAGAACCGTTTCCGTGGTGTCCTCTTCCGGATTCTTGATCTGGGTAACGCGGGACAGGGAGGCGATCTCCGGGATCAGGCCGTGCAGCAGCATGGAATCGAAGAGCAGCTGAAAGAACTTGTGCATGGACTCGGCCTCGACCTTGCGCCACTCGTCCAGAAAGTCGGACATGGGCACATAGTCGAGCACGCGCCGGGCATTGCGCACGATGGCGACCCAGGAATTAGCCTCGATTTCCTTGTCGAAGTTGGCGGCAAAGCGCATGGCGCGATAGGCCAGGGCATAATCCTTCTTCAACGCCTGGTCCGGCACCCCCTTGAAGCGGATCTGGCCTTCGGAAAAATCGGCGAAGTCGGCATACAAATCCTTGGCTCGGGGGATGAAGGGGCAGACGGCGGACAAGGGGATGTCACCGCGCTGCTCAAGCCGCTTCAACAGACGCGGCGTCATGGTGGACACGGCTTCGTCTGTATAGGCAGCCTCTTCCACGGAAGCGGGATAGAAATAATAGGTCACGCCCCCCTCTTTGAGGGTTCCCAGAATGCCCTTGTCCGCAGAATCTTCCATATTGGGGAAATATTTCTTCAGTTCATCAAGACCCGCTTCAGTGCAGATGTCGAGTTCCTGTTCGTTGCCCGTCTCGTCCAGAGTGAGCGCCTGAAGCCGTACGTTAATAACATATGCGTCATAGCCGTTGCGCATAATGGTTTTACAAAAGCCGACAGCATCTTTGAAAGGCTGACTCATATTTCTCCTTGCCCGGCTACCCGCAAGCAAACGCTCGGGGACGGCCTCTCTTTGATATGTTGTAACCCCTTGCCAAAGGGCATCATCTGCCCTCCGAAACCGCTCCATGAGTCGAATTCGGCTGGTCAAGAACTCTATCTATACAATTTTTTTACCCGCAATGAAATGGGTTTTTACCCGCCCTTTCAAGGTCGAACCAAGAAGCGGCGTGTTTTTACCCTTGGAATATAAAGTGGTTGCCGAAACCGTCCACTGTTCGTCCTCATCAAAGAGAAAGAAATCCGCCGGGTCACCGGGCTTGAAGGTGTTCACCGGCAGCTTGAAAATGGCGGTCGGAGCCGTGGTCCAGGCGCGGGTAAAGGCCTCCCTGGTAAGGACGCCGTCCCGGACGAGCTGCCAGGTCACGCTGAGGGCAGTATCCAGTCCGGTGATGCCGCAAGGAGCCACGTCGAATTCGGTTTCCTTCTCATGGAGCGCATGGGGCGCGTGGTCCGTGGCCAGGCAGTCGATGGTCCCGTCATTGAGGGCCTCGATCATGCACAACCGGTCCGCTTCGGTACGCAGGGGCGGGTTGACCTTGGCGTTGGTGTCGTACTGGGTCCCCTCGGCTTCCAGGATGTCCTCGGTCATGGTCAGATAATGCGGCGTGGTTTCAGCCGTGATCTTCACCCCGCGCTGTTTGGCGAAGCGGATCAGGTCCACGGACTTCTTGCAGGAGATATGCGCCAGGTGGATGGGCAGGTCCAGGTATTCAGCCAGCAGGATATCGCGCCCCACCTGCAAGGCTTCGGCTATGTCCGGCTGGGCGGGCAGCCCCAATCGGCTGGAGACCTCGCCCTCGTTCACGCCCGCAGCCACGCCCAGGTACGGGTCCTCGCAGTGGTCAATGACCACCCGGTCCCAGTCCGAGGCGTATTCCACGGCCAGGCGAAAAATCTTGCTGGACTTGACCGGCACCCCGTCGTTGGAAAATGCCGCGCAACCGGCACGCGCCAGTTCGGCCATGGGAGCCAGCTCCTTGCCGGAAAGCCCCTTGGTCAGCGCGCCGATGGGAAACAGACGCGGTCCCTTGGGCCAATATTTGCGGGCCTTTTCCAGCATCAGTTCGGTCACCGAGTCGCAGTCGTTGACCGGCTTGGTGTTGGCCATGCACATGATGTTGGAGAACCCGCCCCAGGCCGCGGCCCGAAGCCCCGACTCCACGTCTTCCTTGTACTCGTAGCCCGGCTCGCGCAGATGCACGTGCACGTCGGTCATGGACGCCATCAGCGTCAGCCCGAAGGCCTCCTCGACTATGGCGTCACCCGGATCAAGCGACCTGACCGACTTCTTCACTTCCACGATCTTGCCCCTGGACACGAAGACGTCCACGTCCTTCCCGTCCATCTTGGCACGCCTGACTATCAAATCTGCTTTGGCCATTTTTGCCTCCATTTGCCTCCGGCGGCCCTGCCGTGGGCCTCTCCGAGGGCTTAAGAACCTTTTGAAAAAGGTTCTTAAGAATCTCCAAAACTTTTTGTAGCAAGCCGCTGTTCACGGCTTGGGGTCATCCTTGTCTCTTGCTTGCGATCAGCAGTGATGCGTCTTGCCTCTGGTCTCTACTCCTCGCCCTTGCGGGTCATGTAAAGGAAAAGCAGGGCCATGCGGATGACCACGCCGCTGGAGACCTGGTCAAGGACCAACGACCCGGCCGCATCGGCCAAATCCGAGCTGATCTCCACCCCCCGATTCATGGGACCGGGATGCATGATCTTCACGTCCTGATTGGCCAGGTCCACATGCTTCTGACCCAGTCCGTAGGTTCTGGCGTACTCCCGCAGGTCCGGCAGCAGGCCGTCTTTCTGGCGTTCCAGTTGCAGCCGCAGGCACATGACCGCGTCCACGTTCCTGACCGCCTCATTCAAATCCGAATACACCTCCACCGGCCAGGTTCTGACAGCCGGGGGCAGCAGGGTCCGGGGACCGCAGAGGCGCACCTTGGCACCCAGCTTGTTGAGCAGGATGACGTTGGACCGGGCCACGCGACTGTGGGCAATATCGCCCAGAATAAGGACGGTCTTTCCGGCCAGATCGCCCCACTCCTGATGCAGGGTGAAGGAGTCCAGGAGCGCCTGGGTGGGGTGCGCGTGCCGTCCGTCGCCCGCATTGATGACCGAGCAATCCAGCCGGTCGGCCAGGAACCGGGCCGCGCCCGAACACCAGTGGCGGATGACGATGGCATCCGGGGCCATGGCCTGGAGCGTCAGGGCCGTATCCTTGAGGGACTCGCCCTTGGTCAGGCTGGACGAACTCTTGCTCAGGGAAAAGGTGTCGGCGGACAGCCGTTTTCCGGCCACGTCAAAGCTCGTCTTGGTGCGCGTACTCGGCTCGGCGAAAAAGAGAATCACGCTGCGTCCCTTCAGGGTCGGCACCTTCTTGACCGGACGTTCCTGCAACTCCTGGAACCGCCCGGCCGTCTCGAAGATCGCCATTACCTCGGATCGGGAAAGCTGGGACACATCCAACAGGTCCTTGTGTAACCATTTCATGTCGTTTTTGCCTCCGACATCTTAGAAAAGCTCATGTATCATATCCGGAACCCGAGCAAATGCCGCGATCTTGCCCGGCTCCAGTGTTCCAAGCATATGCCCGGCACCCAGTATGGCTGCCGGGGTCCGGGTCATCATGGCGAGCACGTCCTCAAAGGGCAACTCGCCCATGAAATTCTTCTTGAGATACACGGCCTCGTTCCACAGATCGAGGTCGTCATTGGATGCCAGTGAATCCGTTCCCAGGCAGAGCTGAGTCCCTGAAGCCAGCCATTTTTCCCAAGGGGCGCGGCCCACGCCGATGAATTCGTTGGAGCGCGGGCAGAGGCAGACCGTGGCCTTGGATGCACGCACCGTCTCGATGTCCTCGTCGGTCACCTTGACGCAATGCACGGCCAAGGTGGTCTCGTCGAGCAAACCGAGTGCGGCGGCCTGTTGCACCGGACGTCTTTTCGGAGGCTCAAAATCGAGCAGCCTGCCACGTGCCTGAAGCAGGTCCAGAAATGCGCTCGCCTCTCCGGCCATGATCGCCACCTCATCGTCGTGCTCGGCCAGGTGCAGGGAAAAAGGCAGTCCCTTTTTCCGGGTCTCGGCCTTGGCAGCCTGGAGCACATCCCTATGGGTAGTATAAAGAGAATGTCCGGCCACGGAGATGACCCCGGCCTCGAACTCGCCCTTGGGAATAAAGGTCTTCTTGGGCACGGTCTCGCCTATGGCCTCGCAAAAAACCGCAAAAAAAAGACCGGAAGCTTCAAGCATCCCGGCCATCTCCTTGGCGAAGCGGGTGGCGATGTCCCCGACCATTACGGTCCCGGTTCGTTTCAGTTCCCGGCAGGCCCCCTCAAGGGCGTCCGCTTCGAGATCAAAGATGGGCTGTTTGAGCAAAGCCTCCACCCAGTTCACGAACCCTTGTCCCGAAGGGCATTTGCCGCGCAGATGGGCCAGTTCGAGATGGGAATGGGCATTGATGAGGCCGGGAACGAGAAACGTATCGCCGAGGTCAAGGACTTTGCCGGAATGGGCTTTGGCAAGGTTGCCGTAGGTTCCGACTTCCTTGATGATTCCCTGGCTGACGAGAATGGCCGCGTCGTCAATGACGGGCTGGCCAGGCACCATGGTCGCGGCTTTGGCCGCACGAACAAGCTCAAGCATTCGCTTTGTTTAACTCTCTTCAATAGGTCATATGGCTCGGTAAAGTGTCCGCGCACGGACTGAGAATATTTCGTAGTATGTTTTGCGGTGAAGGTCTACATTTATCCGTGAACAAATTGCCGAGGCAACACGAGCCCGCTTCTTGCCTCGTGCGGCACAATGCGGCAAAGCTTTGGTTCCGGCCTGACCCACAAATATGACAAATCTTTTTTTGACCTCGATATCATATGGTTATAGGACAAAACAGATCAGGTAGTATATGACATATGCGAGTCCTCTAATGAGAATACTGTCCATCACCAATGACATCGACAGCGGCGGCGCTGCCAAGAGTCTGTTTTTTCTGGCAGAGAACATGGCTGCACTCGGTCACGAAATGCATATTATCAGCATCTCTAAACCCAGCAGAACGGGCAAGCGCGTGGAGGATCTGGCCTCAGCGGGGGTGAAGGTCGACTTTGTCCGCATTCCATACTACCCCATGTCGCTGAAGGCCTGCCCTATCCCGTTTTGGAAAAACATAGGTCGTTCTGTAGCCCGGTTCGGTGAGTTTGGGCGACTCAAAAGGATGGTCACCGACATCCAACCTGACGTCATCCACTACAACAGCTATACCACCCTGCTCGCCGCCCTCCCGTTGAAAGGCTGGCCTGCAGTCCTGCACTGCCGTGAAGTGCTTCTGGAAGACGCCCCCCTGTTGCCCCTGACAAAACCCCTGGTCCGCTCGCGCATCCGGGAGGCCGTGGCCATCAGCCCCATCGAATCCGAACAGGCCCAGCGGATTTTCGGTCTCAAGACAGCCGTAATCTTCAATACAGCCCCCATACCTGAAAAGCCCGCCCCCATGCCCGAAGGCAACGGCCTGGTCTATGGCATGTTTTCGCATGTGTCCCCCATGAAAGGGCATCTCTTATGTATCCAGGCCTGCGCCAAAGCAGCTGACGAACTCCGCCGGGCAGGGGTGTCCGTTCGTCTGTTCGGCGGAAAAATCGGCATTCACGACGAGCTGTACCGTTCCATTGAACACAAGATTTCCCTTGCGGGCATCGGGGACATCGTCAGTTTTCAGGGATTCTCTGTCGAACCGGAAAAGGAAATGCAAGGCATTCACCTGCTGCTAAGGCCGGACCTGACAGGGCATCCCTGGGGCCGCGATATTATCGAGGCCATGAGCCAGGGGCGACCGGTGCTGGCCACGGGCGACTCTGAAATCTTCATCGCCAAGGGCCTGACCGGAGAACTGGTCCCCGCCGGAGACGCGGACGCCTTTGCCCGAGCCCTTGTACAGCTTGCGGACCGGGATAAACTAAAGCGGATGGGAGCGGCCGCGTACACATTCGCGGCCAATAATTTTACTCAAAAACAGTCAAGCCGCGCCTTCCTCGAATGTCTGACGCGCGTAGTCGGCCCTTAGGCTACTCTTTGCCCAGCACTCTCCTGTAGAGCGATTCAAGATTGGCAACCTGTTCCAGCATATCAACCTGACCGAAGTCCTTGAGCCGAGGCTTGGGTTGCCGGTTGCACACGATATCCACCAGCGTTTCCATGCTGTCCGCATGATATCCCAGACCGTGCTCCTCCACCCACCGACCTGACGTGTCGCAGTTGACGACCACGGGGCAGACCCCGCCGATGAGGTAGTCAAAGAGCTTGTTGGGCAGTGCGTTGTTCAGGAAGAGCAGCGTGTTCTCGTCCGTGATGTCCATGAAATTGAAGCCGGACAGTCCCCATTGGAACTGGCTGATGTCCTGGAGCAATTCGGCGTAGGGCAGCTTGTCGTGCAGATGGAAGAGCGCCGACTGTGCATCCAAGGCCATGTAGGTGGCCAGGTTCTTGGGGTTCTGGTCAGCCGGGTAGGCGTGCACGTGGACGCCGGCCTCGATCAATTTCTCGAAAAACGGCAGATAGTTCCGGTATTCGTAGTGGATCGATCCCCGATCACGCAGCCCGCCCAGGTAGACCACGTGCGTACCGTCGAGCTTGTCCAGGGGCTTGGCAGGGGCTGCCGTAAGCATGGGATAGCTCGGCAGGACCATGGTCCTGTGCGAAGTGTAACGGTCTGCGGCCAGGTCCACCATGCCCTGGCTGACATGGACCACGGCAGCCGTGTCCTCGAAACAGCGCCGCTCGGTCTCGGCCTCGTGGCCCACCAACTGCTGACGCAGGCCTCTGAAGTCATGACAGTCGTAAATGACTGGCCGGTCGGTGTTCTCCAAGGCCACCACCGTGGGCTCATTGGGCTCGTTGTGACAGTGGACGATGTCAAAACCGGAATGGTTGCGCAGCAACGAACCCAGCTCATCCAAGCTGGAGTACTGCGTCACCGAGGCGCAGATATCGCGCATGTTCGGTTGAAAATTCAGCCCCTGGCAAAAAAGGTGTACGCGATGGCCGCGCCGGGTCAGGGCAAAGGCCTCCTTCTCGGCCCGAATGCACGGGTCGATGTGGACAAAAACTATGTCGAGAGAGGTGTCGGTAGTCATTGCAAGCCTTTGGTGCGCCCTAGCCGAGCCTGGGGACGTGTACGGTAACATCGAATCGCTGCATCTTTTCGGCCACGGTCTCCCAATACAGAGGGCTGATTGCCAGGGCAAGATCGGAAACACCCAGCTCGGCCATACGCTCGGGACCGACTACCGGCAGACCGTCGATGTCCCGGCCCCAGGTGTTCTTGTTCTCGTCCACGAAGCAGGCGATGTCGTCCCGGCAGTCCAGGAGCAGGTGGGCCATGGACCCGATGGGCGAGGTGCCGAAGACCGCGGCCTTGCGCCCCTTGTCCCTGGCTGATGTGACAGCGGCTTCCACAGACACGATGGTGGCCCTGGCAATGGCCTCGCATTGTCCGGCAATACGCCGGTTCTCGTCATAGCAGGTCGGCATCAGCCCTGTGGAGGGGCTCCCCTTCTTAAGGACGAGATAGAACATCACCAACGATGTGTCGGCGTTGACCTCCTCAAACCCAGCGTATTCGGCAAGCATACGGGTATGCGTCACCGTCATCTTGTTGATATGGTCCGCGCACAGCAAATCGCCGGGCAATTTTTCGAAATCGGGAAGCTGCAGGAGGAGAAGGCCACCCGGCTTGAGATGTTCAAAGGCCCAGGAAAGGGCATGAAGCGGATTTTCCACATGCTCCAGCACTGACAAGGACACAACCGCATCAAAGAGCATGTCAAGGTTCAGGTCCGAGTAGGATCGGTTGTACGCCGCCTTCAGGGGCACGCGGGAACAAAGCTCGGCGTAGCCTCCCCCAGGCTCAACGGCGTACAGATCCCACTCCGGAAGACTGTGATGAAAACATTCGAGAAAGGCGCCGGTGCCCCCCCCGAAGTCGAGAACGGCCCCCTTCTCCTGCAGGTCCGTCAACGACTGGAAGGTCTCCCACGCTTTCTGGTGCGAGGTCTTGACCTCCTTGGAGTAGCTCATAATCTGCGGCTTGGGCTTCCAGGTGGTGGAATTGTAGACGGCATCCCCAAGCCCTCGCGTTCCGGCCGCATTGAATATGAACCCGCATCCCCGGCAGCACCTGTTTTCCAGGCACAGGCCGTCGAGGAAGAACATCTGTGAAGTGATGCACTTGCCCCGATAATCGGGATAAAGATAATCGAAATGCCCGGTGGAACACACCGGGCACAGGACCTCTTTCATTCTCATAGCACAATTCCCCTAATGTCTTATTTCTTGCTGGTGTCAACCCAGCTGTCCTGAACATCTTCAAGGTTGGAATAAATGCAATAGCAACGTTTACAACCGTCATAAAGACGGTGGTCACGGAGTTTCAAGCGCTGATCCCGCATAGCTTCGCAGTTCCAAATATCCATGACGGAATATTCCTGGACATTCCCGACCTGGCCGAGGAAGCACTGCGGGAAGCTCTTCACCTCGCCTTGGGGATTGATATAAAGGGTATGCCAATGCACATCACAACGACTTTCGGGGAAACTCTCGTACTCGTCAGAAACACAATAATTCAAGTTTCTTTCCGAAAAGAACGGCCTAAAATTGATCCTTGTTTTACCTTGGAACCGCTTTTCAATCTCTTTGCGCTGCTCTACAAGCCCTTGGACATCCAACTTGGAAATATCAGCAAACTGTGAACTGGTTTCCGCTGCACGGTATCCACAAATATCTGCGTGATTCTTGTTGTGCAACTCTGCGAGATTTTTAGAGATATAATTGAACATAAAGAAACCTACAAAGATCTCACCAAGCAGTCCCTCCTTCTCGAGTTCTTCCAGAAAGTCCACAAGGCAATGGTCATTATCGTCTGTCACCGTGTAATAACAACCGATTTGTATATCTATTCCGAGCTTCTTCCGTTCTTCCACGAGAATCTTGAGACCTTCTATGACCTTGGAAAAAGTTCCCTTTACGCCGCACATCTTATCGTGAACTTCGCGAGGACCGTCCAGTGAGACGCGCAGGGCATCGATTCCCGCCTCGGCCAGCCGCTTGGCAAATTTGGGCAAGAGCAGGCCGTTCGTCAACATGGAGAAAGGTAAGTCCTTAGATTTTGTATACTCGATGAACGGCATGATATCCTTGTACAACAGGGGTTCTACCCAAGGAATCCTGATGGTAGGTTTGAACCAAGCCACCTGGTCAATGACCTTCTTGCAGACGTCCAGAGGTAGTTCGAACCGTTTGTTGGGTTCGATAAGGTTGTCCCTGAGTTTTGCCACGCTGCCGTCCCACTCCTCCCGACTATGGTTGAGGTCACAGTACTGGCATTTCAGGTTGCAACTGGTATTGATACAAAAATTGATTGTATGCGGTGGCAACGCATAGGCACCCATGGCAGTGTCATAGTGGTGTGACTGCAACAGGTGCAACACCCGACTAGTGCGGTATATGGGCTTGAGCAGATCTGTTAACCCGGAAACAAATTTCCCGTAGGATTTACGCGCCTGACGACCGTTATCGGTCAATCCACTGTCCGTTAACCATTCATGAGGTTGCGCTACATTTTTCATATACCTTGCTCCATTGCCATTTTCTTAAAATGGCTGTTTTGTTTTCCCACTACCGTGTCAAATTTGTCCTGAACCATCCGGACGAAACCGGCCAAAGCCTTTCAATCCGCTCGCTCAAACACAGATACCTGGGACACAACTCATTGCGTCAACACCAACCCTATCGAAGGTTTAGGCCGACACACCTTTCTTCCCTGTGACAATTGTTTCTTCCAATCTCCGCATAATCACACCGCTGTCATAATCAAACCTTGGTTCAATCTCTTCTCGCAACAAATGACGCCGGATAAGGAGGTCCGGCTCATTGAACCCCACCATGGCCCGCAGAGAGGTTGTCCCTGAAAACCTGGGATTGATTTCAAAAAGATATATTTTCCCATCCATCAGTCGCAATTGGATATTGCATGGTCCTATGGACCCCAACTTCTGCGCAATGGCTTCGCAGGGCCCGGTCACTTCCGGGAACGGTCCAATCTCCCCTTGCGAAATACCGCTGCTGATGACCAGCATGTCGCCCAAATCCTTCCTGCCCGTCCTGTTGGCAGCCTTGAACCGGCAACTTAATGCCGAAAGAGTGTTTCGTTTGACGGCAATGGAATTAATGATCTGGCCGTCCAAGTCAGACAGAACGCCTACCGTGTACTCTGAATCCGGCTGGCCGACATACTCCTGGGCAATGAACTCAGGATACAACGTGCAGAGATAGCTGGCAATCATGCGCCCTTCATCCGGGCTTTGCACGATGAAGGTGTTGGCCGACCCCCCAGACCCTACAGAAGGCTTAAACACGGCCGGATACGATGGGAGAGACTCCACTTCCTTCACTTTGCGGATACTCCGAAACCACGGAATCTCAATTCCCAGCGCATTCATCTTTTCAAAAAACTGAACCTTGTCAGAGCAAAGAGAAATCATCGTACGGGAGTTCATTGGCATGAAGAGACCCTGACCGGCGACATCGTCCCGACGTTCGCTCAACACCTTCATCTCCGCTTCGGAACCGGGCAGGAGGACCTCGACATTGTGTTTGACGCACACGGACATGAGCGCATCAAAATAGCCCGGAGCCGATGCCGGGGGAAGTATCTCCCATGCATCACCGCGGGATATTCCGGCGCTCTGCTCGGTCACATCGGTGGCAACAAGATGGTATTTCACGTCCGCCAGACGAAGCGCCTTGACCAGCTGTTCGCCCAGGCCGCCACCCCCGGTCCCTGTCACCAGGACACAGGGTCCCTTATGCTTGTTCATATGCCAGAACTCCATATGTGTCCGAAGACATCCGGTTCCTTTCGTTCAAAAAGAGCTGCCGCCCTTGGGTGCATTCCCTTGACCAGGAACGCCGGAGGCTGAAACGGCAGCCGGTACACCTGTGCGTCCATCCCATCAAGATCGACCACGGCCAGGGATAGCAGGTCGCCCCGGTCACGGGGCAGGCCGCAGGAGCCGGGGTTGACGATGAGCCTCCCCCTGTTGCGGACCACGAACGGTCGGTGGGTGTGCCCCATGAGCAACACGTCCGCCTCAAAATCCAGTTGTCCGGCCGCCTCACTGTTCACGTAGCGAGTGAACGGTTTTTCAGGCGAGCCGTGAACGCACAACAGCCGACAACCCTCAAGGTCCAGTTCAAGCCGGGGGCCGTTGTCTTCCACCTGTTGCCGCCAAACGCCGGGCAACGATTCCCAGCTGGGGGGCAGGCGCAACAGGTCATCCACGCCATCGGGAACAGGCAGCCTGCCGCAGGTCATACCCTCGTGGTTGCCCATGAGACAGATCGCCCGGGACCGCTCAAGCATGCCGCAGACCTCGTCGGCCTGTTCCATGTAGCCCACGGCATCACCCAGAAAAATGATCTGCCCAACTTCCTGTCTCTCCAGGAAGGAGAGGGCCAGGGCCAGGCCAGGCGCGTTGCCATGGGCGTCGCTGATAATTCCTATGCGCACGATATCAACCCGACACCTTCTCTATGCGTGTATCCGAGTCGGGGCTGATTCTGCTGCGCGCACGCGTAACGATTCTCCCTTGCAGGCCACCAGCCTTTCCAGCAGGGCTTCCAGACCAGTCACATCAAAAACCTGGCTCCGGCTCATCTGGAAAACAGGGAGCCGGGACAGGATGTTGTCTCCCGCTCCGGGGTCGGTGGGACAGATTACGGATTCCGAAACCTCCAGGTGCTCGCTCTTTTCTGGCAGCAAATCCATCCGTGCCGCGTACAGGGCCTGGTCGTCATGGAACAGGCTCTGCAGGTGCTGTGAACCGCTGGCCAGCCCCTTTGCCTTGGACGCTTTCCAGAGTTCCGGGCAGAGCTTGGCCAGCGGGGCAACAAGCTTGCGACCGCTGCGCGGCTGCCTGATTGACCCTGCCGACAGAAACCGTTGGTCGGCGACCTGGACATTCCACATGGGGTGGGACAACGACATGAACCTGACTACGGAAACGACCAACGCAGAGGCTACCGGATTCAGACTCTCGCTAAAATGCAGAACCCGTTCAGCGTGGATCGCGCCTTGGGCCGGTCGGAAGACCATGACCTCGTTGTCATCAAATCCTTCCTCCTCAAGAATCTTTCTTATTGCGGAAAGCTCTTCCCAGGTACGCTCCCCGGAACGCAGCTTGTACGAGGGCAAGCCAGCCGGAAGAGAGCATGAGAGTTCCTGCGCGTACAGGACCCCGCCCAAGCTCAGTTCCGGGCACTGCTCCAGGCAGCGAAGCACATCGTCCAGCAGGTAACGGACGATCCCGGGTGAGCTTGTCAATTGCTGTTCCCTGATATCGTAGTATCCAAAAGATATGAATGCCTTCATATGGCTACCCCGAAGTCGTAGAGTTCATTTTCAATGAGGAACTCGGCCAGGGCAAAGTCCTCGGGCGTGTCAATATCAACCAGTTCCACGGGATCATCGATGAGTTCATAATGAAACCATCGCTTCTGGCTGGAAAGGAGTCTTCTACCAAGAAAATTAGCCAGCAGCTTGAAATGAACATTCCCTTTCTCGCACTGGATCTGCTCTTCCTCCAGAAGCACACCCTGCTTGGTGTGCACCCTGTCCAACTGTATATTCGGCAAAAACGCGGTAGCGCAATAGCCTGCCCTGGTCACGGCCTCGGTATATCGAGAGACCTTCCCCACATTGCGGAAGGGCGAGGTCGGGTACATATCGATCATGATGTCCAGCGGATAGCCGGCGCTTAGGAGGTAACGCTCGGCATAATAGCCAGCGAGTCCGGGAGAAATATTGTCGGCGCTGAGCATGGCGGGCCGCAGAAACGGAACCTCAGCGCCCAGTTTTTCAGCGATGCGGGCGATCTTGCTGCTGTCCGTGTTCACGATAACCCGGTCCACCGGAAGGGCACGGGCCACGGCAATGGTGTAGGCTATGAGCGGAATTCCGCAAAGCTCCTTGATATTCTTGTTCTCAATACGGGTAGAGCCGGAACGGGCCGGGATATGCACCACCACCTTGTCCCTCGGCCCATCCGCCAGATCCGTGAAATGCTCGATGTCGATGCCGGAATACCCGAAAAAAGTTTCCGCTATCTCGAGCTTCTGTTGGTTGATTTGCTGTTTCATGCTTTATATCACCTTGGATCGTTCCGGTCAGCAGATGCCCCAGTGTTCGGGATGCACCAGCACCTGAAGCGTTTGCACACCGCTTTTCGGATGCGCCGTTGCCACCATTTCGCGGAAAGCGGACAGATACCGCTCACCCTTGAGTTCATTCAGTTCGGGGTGCGGGGAATGGCGGACGAGTTTTCCGCCCCACATTCCGTTGGAGTCGTTCAGACCTATTTCATACGGCAAGCTATACGCCTCAAAGGCAAATCCGTAATCCGCCTGAGAGAGTGTGTGGAGCTTCAGAACCTGCCCGTCCACTTCGATGGTCCTGCCGCGTTCAAAGCCGGGCTTAACGCCCGCCTCTGCAAATATTTCAAAACTGACAAACCCGTTTTCATGAAAGAACGGCCCGCCGTGTGCGGCCGAACCGACCAGCTTGATCCCGTGACTTGCGAAGAATTCCACCTGCTCCGCAAGGACCTCGGCCACGGTGCGTTTCAGGTACACGGCCAATTCGGCAATATTGTTGTGCAGCCCGACCTCGTGGCCCCATTCGATGAGCTGCCGGGCCTGGTCAATGACCGTTTGGTTCGGACGCAGTCCGTTTTCATCGATGGTTCCGTAATAGTTGGTCTTGCCCTGGGTCGGGCTGGGCGGCAGCAAGAAATAGCTTGCCCGGATGCCATGCCCTTTTTCCAGCAGGGCCATCTGCAGGGCCGCGTCCATGTCGTCGTCCACGTCGTGCCGCAGGAAAAAGCACGGTTCACCGCCCTGTCCCACCTCTCGCATGGTCACGCATTTCAGGACCGCATGCAGCGGCAGCACCAGATCGGTCATGTAGCGGGTGCCGTCGTTTCGCTTCTTCATGTCAAAGTCAATTCTTGGGACCGAGGTCGGTGCAACGATACGGTGAGCGCTCACGGTTGCCACATAGCCGAGCCGTTCGAGCAACTCCCCATGACGGGTCACGGCGTGTTCTTGGGCCTCGGTCGGCATTTCGTCCTTCCAGCGGCCGACAGAACTGGCGAAAATATCCAGATCATGGGATGGGGTGGCCCCGATGAAATCCGCGATCCCGGCCATGACAGCATTCGGCTCGGTGACCAGATCCTCATAGCGCACCGTGAGCACGGCACTTTCCGGCAGGCTGTCCACCACCCGCATGGTCTCCCTCATTTCCTCGGCCCACCAATCCAGGGCCTTGACGTAGTCCTTCTCACCCCAGGCCACATTCTGCATGGACAGGGCCACGTCCCGCCCGTCACGGACCATATTGATCAGCCTCATGTCTGGGATGATCGAATACAGGTATTCGGCGAAAAAGCTGTTCCTGGGGGTCTTCTCCACCCAATGGGACTTTCCCTGGGCCTGTGAGCGGTGTCTAAAAAGGGCCGCGTACAGGCCTCCCCAAATAGCCTCGACCTCGTGGAGAGAAGTTGCACGGACCAGTTCGTCTAGGCGCGACAGTTCGGCCTCCATGGCCTCCCGGTCCAACCACAGGCAGAACCCACGTAACTGGTTGTCCTTGAGTGAGGCCTTGTGCGGATGGACGTAACAATAAAAACGTTCCCGCCACAACCGCTTCAGATCCTTCACACCCTGTTCGCGACTGCCGGAAGGCAGGCCATGGAACCAGTGGGGAGCGAGCCTGAATCGCTCGTCATTGATGCATTTGGTTTCGCCGGGAACCGAGGCGACGTCCGGATTGGAATTGAGCGCCCGGCGCAGCAAGCTGGTGCCCGACCGCCCGGTTCCGCCGATAAAAACAGAGCCGACGGTCGTCTTCGGGACTGATACACCAGCGAAATGGCACGTTTCTTTCATTCCTGACCTGGTGGCATATTTTGCCGCAGCTTCAATATGCCCCATGGCAAGGCTGCAATCGGCAAGAAGAGAAAAGAAGCAGGGGGTTCCGCCCTTTTTCTTCACTGCGCCTCGAGCTACCCAGGCCGCCTCTGAAAAGAGTCCGCTCTCCTTAAGGGCGACGGCTTCGTCAAAATCGCTTGAAACAAGATACGAATATGAAGTAGTATCCACTGTAAGCAACCTATTAAAACAATTACATAATGCTAATGCCGCTCTCGCACAGACGCCTGACCGCACCAAGCTTATGACGCTTCACAGACAGAATTGCAAAGGATGTGCCATGAAAACCGTAAGTTGTCTCGCTCCTTGGATGTGCTTGATTCTTTCCGACGCCGGCTACGGACCGTGCTGTCATCACAAGTTTCCAGCCAAAAAACAGCTTATCGACCAAGCGTGTGCCAACCCGGAGAATCTGATCCGGCTGTTCAACGATGAAAACCTGATGCAGCTGCGCTCCCAGCTGCTCAACAATACCCCTCCACGCAACTGCATAGCCTGTATCAAGTCGGGCTACAACCTCGGCCTGGAAGACATCATCAAGGTCACCAAGAAAAACGGCATGTTGCAGGAATACACCGACGCCATCCGGGACGGCATTGCAAAAGGGAGAAAACTGGACGGCCTGCATCCCGTCACCATTCACCTGAGCAAGGACGCCCCATGCAATCTCAGATGCACTTTTTGCGAAGGCGCGCCCCCAGCGCCGCAGGACGCGGACTCTGCCGAGGCAAGTTTCAGGATGCTCTTCAACACCATGGACACCATCGGCTGGGATCGTGTCAACGAAATCTACTTCGCGGGAGGCGAGCCCTTCTTCAACCCCGGATTGACCCGGTTCCTCAATTCCTATGACTGGAGTTCCCTGAACGAGGTCAGCATTGCGACGGTTTCCAACGCCACACTCCTGCACCAACACTTCGACGTGCTCAAGACCATGGACCGCTTCTACATCCGGCTGAGCCTGGACGCCACGGGCGAGACCTACGCCAAGCTACGCCGAGGGGCCTCATGGAACCGGGTTGAGAAGAACATAAGGGAACTTTCCGAGATAAAAAAAACAAAGCCGAACTGGACCGTCGAAATCCACTCCATCCTGATGAAAAGCACCGTTCCGTTCATCAAGGAAATGGTACAGATCGCCCACGACCTGGACTTTGACTTCAGCGTGAACAGCATCCGCGGGAATTATCTGGATGAAAATATTTTCTTCTTCAAGGACCTGCTGGAAGGCCTCGACTGGAAAAATGAACTGGGCGAGGCCATTGACCGTGCCCAGCGATACGGATTCGATACGGCCGTGCAAACGCTAAAGCACCTGACCCGGTCCCTGGAAGCCGTGGCCACAGGGGGCAAGGCCGACATCCAGACGCTGGCCTGTCCGAACAAACGGCTTAAAATGTTCGGTTCCTTCTTCTCGGCCCTGGCTGACACCCGGTATGCCCTCTGGGGCACAGACCACAATCTTTTGGACTTCCTCCAAAAGGAACCCATTCTGGCCGGCCTGCGCTTCATTGTCGACCACCCTGCGAGTATTCGGTCCTACTATGGCCACGACTACTATCCAAGCCAGATGCTGGCCGAGAATCGGGATCTGCTCGACTCCCTGGCCGGGCAGGTGGAGACCTTGGTGGTAACCGCCCCTACCTACAAGGCTGAAGCTGTGATCAAAGAAGCGCGCAGCCATTTTCCCGACCATACCATTCTGGTCCGGCCTTTCTGGGACCAGGACGCACAGCAGCGCATGCATGAACTGGCGGAGTCCCAGGAACCTTTTGTGGCCTTCGGGGCCGGGGGTGCTGCCCGTCTGCTGCTCTCCCACTCCGTGCTCAAGGACGCCAATGTCGTTGCCCTGACCGACAACAACAAGGCCCTTCACGGCACCGAATTGTTCGGAAAACCAGTCATCCGGCCCGAAGACATCCTGCACCACGCGACCACTGTGGTCATCCTGTCCGAAGCATTTTATGATGAAATCAGGGAACAGCTGCTCGCGTTGTACGGGGACGCCATCACCATAGCCCCGCTTTTCTAGGCGGAGCGCAAGCTCAAACGGGCCTATGCGGAACAAGCCTCGAAGGTCACTGCCGTTCGAGCATCCAACCTGCGTTATCCCTGTAGAGGGTCTCGAATTCCTTTTCGGCCAATAATTGCTCTAGGGCAGGGAGGGCTGCATGTCTGTTGGTGTGTGCGAAAAGCACCCTGCCGCCCTTGGGGATGTGCCGTTCAATGACCTCGAATTCCGAGGCCACGGAGGCCTCGCTACAGGGCTGGTGCAAAAGGCAGGCGAAGTGAATGGTTCCCATCCCCGCCAGACGCTCTTCGATGAACCCCCCGCTTGTCCCGCAGTAATAGTCGACCAGGGAATGCTCCCGGCAGACAGACTGCACGCTTTGGATCGAGCCGGCATCCAGGTTGACCGTCACGAACGAATCTCCCGAGGAAAGCATCTCAGCGATAGCCAGAGTAGAAAAATTGCCGCCGGTCACCGTGCAGATGCTGCCGAATTCGACGACCGACAGTCTGGAAAAACGCCCTCTCAGGCCGAGCATGGTGTTGCGCAGCCTTGACCGAAGCCCTGCATTGCAAAGGGGAACTGCTGCCAGCGGCGTGGAATTGAAAAAGCGCAGGACGTGCTCGTTACCGTATTCGGGGAGATAAACACCTTCGAACTCGTCCGGGGTCGCCGCCTCATGATGTCGGACGCGTCCTTCGGCGACAAGCCCCTGCAGGTGTGCGTTCCACAAGGACAGGGTCCATACCGGATCAAGATGGACCACGGAAAACTGCGTCTTGGGCCCGAACATGGACAGGTTGAAGAAATTCATAAGCATGGCCTGCGACGAACGGGTCGAGGCTATCGCTATGGAGCCTTCGGCAATTCCCTTTGGATCGAAGGGAGGCGTAACGGGGTCGTAACTCAGGACCTTGGGAAGCACAGCCTCGGGCAAGTCGGTAATAATCTTGTCCGCATAAGCTGAAGCGACGATCAGATAATCGAAATCACCGGACAACTCTTCCGGCGGAAAGATCGGGCTGGAGCCGTACCGACCACGCTTGAAGGTGTCAGAATAGCCAAGGACAGTCACATCGGGACGCCTGTCCTCAAGCGTCAATTCGAGGAGACGTCCGCGCCCTCCGGCTCCGTAAATGATAACCCGGGCTCCCTTGGGAAGCCTTGCAACGATCATGACACACTCCGTATTCGTCAGAAGAGGGGAAGCAGGTTCACGGGCAGTTTTTCCTGCCGCACCTGGTCCTCGATTTCCCGGGCAAAGCCGTCGGAGAGGATAACCAGGTTCCTGGCATACCCGGCTATCTCTGCCGGTGCAATGACCGGCTTTCCATAAAAAGTCGTTCCGTGAAGCTTGGTGTTGTTTTCGGCAAAGGCGACGATGTCCGTCTGCCCCAAGGCAGTGCCTTCAAGGAGCATCCTGGCCGCGCCGCCTGTACAAAACGCCACCAACGGCTCCTTGAGCCGGACGATCTTTTCGATATTGGCCTCGGTTTTCCGATCGAAAAATGGCGCGTACTTCAACGGCGTGTCTGGAAATAGCTCCTTTGCCAGCAAGGTATACTCGCTGAACTCATAGGTCGGGCAACAGACCACGACATGGTCCAGCTCCCTATGCAGCCGGGCCAATTCCTCGCTCCCGGCCAGCGCTCCCGCATCGACAAAGGGATAGCCCATGAAATCTGCTATGCCCGAGGCCCTGTCCACTATGCACTCAAGCCCAGGTATGGCCGGGGTGGACTGGAGCAGCTGGATCAACCTGTCGTCCAAGCCCAACAGGACAAACCTGTCTGCGGCGAGCCCCTCGAAAAAGCACCGCAGATGTTGCAGGCGGAAGTCACAACAGGAAAATCCCCTGATAGGGATGTGGTGGCCCGCCAGCTTTTCCGTAAGGTGCTTCCGGAAACGGACCATATCCGCATGGGCCGACTGGAAACCGTATTGCTCGCTCTTCTTCAGGATGTCGTCGGCATACCCCTCCCAATCCC
>NZ_QTZO01000031.1 GCF_004025585.1 Pseudodesulfovibrio sp. S3 | reverse complement strand
TGTTAAGCACGCCGCCAGCGTTCAATCTGAGCCAGGATCAAACTCTCCAGTTGATAAACTTGGAGAATGTTGATCACTGCAATCTAGAACTCGTATTAAACGGGCTGTGATTATCGTGATCTTTTTTGCTCAACTCGCTATTTAATTGTCAAAGACCAGTTCGTCTTTTTCTCAAAGAACGTCCCGCCGTCAGGCAGGAATGGGAAGCTATGCTTTCAGCTCGTTCCCGTCAACACTTTTTTTCAACTTTTTTTCAGTCACTTTCCGGTGTCGGCCCCGCCGTCAGGCAGGAAGGGGAAGCTATGCTTTCGGCTCGTTCCCGTCAACACCTTTTTCAACTTTTTTTCAGTCGCCTTTCGGTGTCGGCCCCGCCGTCAGGCAGGAAGGGGAAGCTATGCTTTCGACTTGCTCCCGTCAACACCTTTTTCAACTTTTTTTCAGTCAATCTTTTTGGTGCCAACCGTTCAATATGTTTGAGAAAGAACAAGCCGCTCAGGAAGCTCTAACGGGCTTTCCCGTGCGGCGAAGAGGAGTTCTATTGGAAACAACCACACAGGTCAAGCGGTTTTTCCAAGAAAAGCGCAGATAATTCTTAACATCCTGTATTTAAACATTTTTTAAACACAGCCCAAACTGAGCGCCATGCGCTCCGCAGCGCTTCCATTATCATATAGTAAGGCCGCACCGGACCGGGATCGGAACTCGAACCCCTCGCATGATCCTGACAAGTCTGGTACACACCCTTTCAAACGAAACGACAAAGGAGCTTCATATGCGCACCACAATAGTCATGGCCGCCTGCCTTTCCCTGATTCTCGTGGCGTCAGCCGCCACGGCCGCCCAGGAGATTCAACCTCCTTCAGGCTGGAAACAGGAAGGCCCCGAGGCCCACGCGGAACAATTCCTTGATCTCATGGTCGCGGGCAAACTGGACGATGCGTTCAAGGAACTGCTCGGAAACAGCCGCACGGAGTCCATGGACAAGCTCAAGTTCGAGATCTACAGCGAGTACAAGAAGAACGGCAAGCCAGTGGGATACGAGCAGGTGCACAAACAATACGCCGGGAAATCCGTGCTCCGGTTGCGCTATGTCCTGCTGTTCAAGAACATGCCCAAGATGTTCGACATCTACTATTACAACCCCGAAGGCCAGGGCTGGAAACTGCGCACCTTCTCCTACGTACAGGACATCAAGAAGATCTTCGTGGAATAGACACTCCGCTTATCGCTCATAAAGCGCCGGGGCACTCTGATGCGGGTCTTTTGGGTCGGCTCAGTAGATCATGGGTAAAACCCAGTAAAGCCATCCGGTCATGAGCAGCGCACCGAGGATGTTCAGCACAGCCCCCAGGCCGAGCATGGTCCTGAGTGATGCGCCTTTCATCTCGCCGAAGGCCAGGGCATTGGAAGTGGTCGCGATGGGGGTCATGAAGGCGCAGGTGGAGGCCAGCCCCACCCCCATCATGATATACAGCGGGTGCATCCCGTGCCCCTGGGCCGCGTAAAATGCAATGGTGAAGAATGCAGCCACCACGGCCGTATTGGAAAGCACTTCCGTGAGGAAGATTACGGCCAGGACGGTCAGGAAGAAGAGAAGCACCGGGGGCATGTCCCCTTGGAGCAGGGATGCAGCCAGAACCACGACCTTTTCGTCAAGGCCGGTCCAGTGCACCGCCCCGAACAGCACGGCCAGGGCCAGGATGAAGATCAACCCCCGGCGCGGCACGGACCGGAGCAGATCGTCGGGCGAGAGCAGCGGGCCACGCCGACCCGCGGCCTGCGGGGCATCGCGAAAGAACAGCAGATACAGAAAGGCCCCGGCAAACCCCAGACTGACCAGGGGCGAAACCACCGCGAATCCGGCCAGGTTTTTCCGGGCCACTGCTTCCAGCACCCAGAATCCCATGTAAAACCAGAACAGACCGCCGCCGTACCGTTGCCGGGCATCGACTGCGCAACCGTCCCCAAAACCCTCCACTCCCACCAGGACCTTGCAGGCTTCCCTGGGCAGCCCCAGCCCAGCGGCCACACCCCAGGCCACCAGCACGAACATCAGAACCAGCGGCAAGGACCAGAGGAACCAGTTGAAAAAGGTGATCTGGTCCCGGCCCGGCACCTGGAACATGTCCAGGGCGGCAAAGAGTACGGCGTTGGCCGGAGAGCCTATCATGGAGCCCATGCCGCCTATGGCCGCACCGTAAATGGCCGAGCACATGAGCACCGTGGTCATGCCCGAGACTCCCTGCCGGGCGTAGTCGCGATCGAGCTTCCTGAGTATCGGGATCAGGGTCAGGACCGCTATGGTATTGGGTATGAAAGAAGAGAGCGCGGCCGTGGCCGCGATGATGTACAGCAGGAGCAGGGAGGCGCGTCCCCGGCTCTTCTTCAAGGCCCAGGCCACGAACCCGTCGGTGATACGCGTGACCGCCATGAGCTGGTACACGAAATACCCGCACACAAAGAGCAGGATGAGCGGCAGTCGTTGCCAGAGGTAGGCGGTGAGGTCTGTCAACGGTTCCACGGCGTCTCCGATCTCCTGATTTCAGCGCACGCTCAGCCGGGGTACGCCATTTCGAGGCACATGGTATAGCGTACCCCCTGAGTGTTGAAAAAAGGCTTGCTGACCAGGCACGCATTCACTCCACCGGCAAGGGAGGCAAACGGAGGAGTCACGAACTGCAAATACCCCATTTCAAGATACAAAACATAATCCTGGGCCGAATGGTCCGCCCCCTTTTGCGATCCCATTATGGCCGCAGTGTTTTCGGACACGCGGGTCCCCGAAGCATAAACCCGGTCAGTCACCTGGGAGCCTTCCCTGTCGAGCACAAAAACGGAAACATGGTCCTGACTTCCATTCACAATGGCCCTGCACGCCTGTTCAAAACGGTCTTCCGACACGTTGGAGAGCTTGGCGGCAACCTTGCTGACATTCCTGAACGCTTCGGCGAACCGCTCTTTCTTGCGTCGGACAAGCTGTTGTCTGACCACCCGGAACTTATCATTGGTTTTGACGATCTTCTCAAGAAACGCTTTGGCAGCGTCACTGCCCCCGGAAGCCGCGTCCTTTGAATAGTAGTACCCCTGCTGGAGGTGAATTCCAGCCGAGAGCAGCCTGATGGATTCCTCTTCGGTCTCGACGCCTTGTCCGATGACCTGTGCGCCAACGCGGTTTGCCCGGCTGATAACCCCGGCAAGGGTTTCGAAGGTATGTTCCCCACGTTCCTCCTCGCCGAAGAACGTCCGGTTGACCTTGACGAAATCCGGCTTGAACCGGTTGAGGGCAAGGCTGAACGCCGCATCCTCCGAACAGTTGTCCAGGCAGAGCCTGACTCCCATTTCGCGAAGTTTTTCGAACAATTGCAGAGCCTTGTCCACATGGGGCACAGCAAGAGGTATTTGCAGGACAACGCTTTCCAGGCCCATGTCCACTTCCTTGAGCTGGCCGGGCAATATCAGTTTGTCCATTTCAATATGCGGGAGACACTCCGCATTGACCTTGAGGAACAACAGCATCCCCTTGTGACCGGCATGGATGGATTGGAACTGCCGCAGCGCATTCATGCGGCACAGGCGGTCCACTTCCAGCATCACGTCCGGGCTCAACCCGGCGTGGAAAAGCATCCGGGTGTCGACGTTGCAGTCCTCTCCCGCCGGGCGAGAAAACGCTTCGAACCCGACGATACACTTGGAAAGGATGGAAACGACAGGTTGAAAAAACGTCGTCACCCTTTTCATTTCCAGAAGGGCCCTGACAGCCTCCTCGTCAACCAGCTTGCATATATTATCGGCCATTGCTCCGCTCTTGCCATGGTGATATCAAAAGAATGGTGAATAATTGAAAATCACACTACCTATACCATCCGGCGCGGTCAACAAATCCCGGTATGCGGAACTCTGGCTGGAAGCAGAAGGAATGCCTTCAACTTCGGATAGTTAGATAGAAATAAATCCAAACCGCACCTCGCTTCTTCCAAAGCCCGGCATTATTCAGTATACTTTGCAGTCTTGACCCACCCCACCATCTTTTCGAGGAGCATCGTGGCCGAATTCGTTCATCTTCACGTCCATACCGAGTACAGCCTGCTGGACGGGGCAATCCGCATCAAGGATCTCCTCACCAGGGCCAAGGACCTGGGCATGCCCGCCGTTGCCATCACCGACCACGGTTCCATGTTCGGGGCCGTGACCTTTTACATGGCCGCCCAGGAACTCGGCATCAAGCCGATCATCGGTTGCGAGGTCTATGTGGCCCCAGGCGACCTGGATGATGAAACGGCCCACGAGCGCAAGGAAAAGGGCGGCGGCTATCACCTCGTCCTGCTGGCCAAGAACCGCACGGGCTACAAGAACCTGATCAAGCTGGTCTCCAAGGGCTACCTGGAAGGCTTCTACTACAAACCACGCGTGAGCAAACACCTGCTCAAGGAATACTCCGAAGGGTTGATAGCCCTGTCGGCCTGCCTGGCGGGCGAAGTGCCGCGCAAGCTCCTGAACGAGGGGCTGGATGCGGGCGTTGAAATGGCCCGGACCTACGAATCCATCTTTCCCGGAAACTTCTACCTTGAACTCCAGGACAACGGCATCGGCAAGCAGACGCGTCTCAACGAACTGCTCATCAAGTGCGCCGAGAAGACCGGACTGCCCCTGGTGGCCACCAACGACTGCCACTACCTGACCGCCGAGGACTACGAGGCCCACGACACCCTGCTCTGCATCCAGACCCAGACCACTGTGGATGCGGAAAAACGGTTCAGGATGGAAACGCAGGAACTCTATTTCAAGACCCCGGAGGAAATGGAGAAGGCGTTCGCCCACGTGCCCGAGGCCATCCTCAACACCCAGCGCATTGCCGAGCAGTGCAACCTCGAAATCGAGCTGGGCAACTATTATTTCCCTGAATACGAGCTCTCCGAGGGCGTCTCGAACATGGACGAGGAGTTCACCAAGCTCTGCCGCGAAGGCCTGAAAAAACGCCTGGAAACCATAACCTATGCGGTGGATGAAAAGGTATATTGGGACAGGCTGGACTACGAGCTGGGCGTCATCATAGAAATGGGCTTCCCGGCCTACTTCCTCATTGTCCAGGATTTCATCAACTGGGCCAAGGACAACCGCATCCCCGTGGGGCCAGGCCGCGGCTCGGCAGCCGGTTCCATCGTGGCCTGGTCGCTCAAGATCACCAACCTCGACCCACTCCCCTACGACCTGCTGTTCGAACGCTTCCTCAACGTGGAGCGCATATCCATGCCGGATATCGACGTGGACTTTTGCGAACGCCGTCGCCTGGAAGTGGTCAAGTACTGCGCGGAAAAGTACGGGCACGACCGGGTGGCGCAGATCACCACCTTCGGGACCATGAAGACCAAGGCGGTCATCAAGGACGTGGGCCGGGCCCTGGGCATGACCTTCGGCGAGACCGACCGTATTGCCAAGCTCATCCCCGAAGATCCGGCCGTCATGGCCAAGCTGCTGGGCGTGGAAAAGGCCAAGATAAGCGTGCCCAACGCAGTCAAGGCGGTGCTGGAGCTGGACGACATGGTGGCCACCGACCCCAAAGTCGCCAAGCTCATCGACATTTCAACGCGTCTCGAAGGGCTGTGCCGCCACGCCTCCACCCATGCGGCGGGCGTGGTCATTTCGGACAAGCCCATGACCGAATACCTTCCTCTCTACAAGGGGAAGAAGGGTGAAATCGTGACCCAGTTCGACATGAAAAAGGTCGAAAAAGTCGGCCTGATCAAGTTCGACTTCCTGGGGTTGCGGACCATGACGGTCATCGAAGACTGCCTGGACATCATCCGGGAGCAGGGCAAGAAGGCACCCAATCTGGACACCCTGGCCCTGGACGATCCCGACACTTTCGCCATCTTCGCCAAAGGCGACACCGACGGCATCTTCCAGGTGGAGTCGTCGGGCATGCGCAAATATCTCCGCATGTTGCGACCGGACTGCTTCGAAGACATCGTGGCCATGCTCGCCCTGTACCGGCCCGGCCCGCTCGGTATGATAGGTTCCCAGGGCGTCAGCATGGTGGATGAATTCATCATGCGCAAACACGGGGACATCAAGGTAACCTACCCCCATCCCTCGCTGGAAGACACGCTCAAGCCCACCTACGGGGTCATGGTCTACCAGGAACAGGTCATGGCCACGGCAATGACCGTTGCCAACTACTCCCTCGGCGAAGGCGACCTGCTGCGCCGGGCCATGGGCAAGAAGATCGCCGAGGAAATGGCCAAACAGCGCTCCCGTTTCCTGGAAGGCTCCCGCGAAAACGAAATCTCCGACAAGATAGCCAACGAGATCTTCGATACCATGGAAAAATTCGCGGCCTACGGCTTCAACAAGTCCCACTCGGCTGCCTACGCGCTCATTTCCTACCATACCGCCTATTTGAAGGCGCACTTCCCGGTGGAATTCATGGCCGCGCTCATGAGCACGGAAATGAACAACACCGAAAAGATCATCATGTACGTCAACGCCTGCCGCGACATGGACATCACGGTCAAGCAGCCGAACATCAATGCGGGCCAGGCGCGCTTCTCAGTGCTGGACGGTGACATCCTGTTCGCCATGGCCGCCATCAAGAACGTGGGCGAGGAGGCCATCAACGAGATTGTCGTGGTCCGCGAGGCGGACGGACCGTTCAAGAACATTTTCGACTTCTGCGAACGCGTGAACCTGCGCCGCGTGACCAAACGGGTGCTGGAGTCGCTCATCAAGGCGGGCGCCCTGGACTGTTTCAACTGCTCCCGCGCCGCCCTGCTCGAAGACCTGGAAAAGGCCGTGGCCCTGGGCCAGAAAAAATTCAAGGAAAAGGAGTCCGGGATGCTCAACATGCTGGACATGCTCGGCAGCGGCGAAAAAAAAGACCCCGCAAACACGCCCACCTGTTCCCTGTGCGAGGAATTCGACGACCGCGAAAAGCTGTCGCTGGAAAAAGAGGTTCTCGGATTCTTCCTGTCCGGGCACCCGCTCCTGGCCTACCGCCAGGACATGCAGCGGCTGCGCACCGTCACCCTGGAGGATTGCAAGACCATCCCCAACGGTACCGAGGTGCGCGTGGCCGTGATCATCCCGGACTACAAGCAGTTCATCACCCGCAAGGGCGACCCCATGGCCTTCTGCACGGCCGAAGACCTGACCACATCGGGCGAAGTGACCATGCTGCCCAATGTCTATGCCGAAGCCCGGGAACTCATGGATGCAGACCGTCCTCTGATGATCCAGGGCAAGATCGACATCCGCGAAGAACAGGCCGGCCCCGAAGACGCACCCAAATCCGCCAAGATCCTGGCCGACAAAGTCATGTTTCTGGCCGATGCGGTCCAGGGCTCGGACCAGCCCGTATCCCTTTGGATCGGTGAACGAAACGCCGTCGACGCCCACCTGAATGCGCTCAAGGCCCTGCTCCAGCGCTACCCCGGCAACACCTTCGTGAACCTGGGCATCATCACCAAGGACTCGGTGGTCAACCTCAAGCTCGGCAACGGCTGGAAAGTTTTCCCGAGTCGCGAATTCTGGAAGGACGTGGAGTCCTGGCAAAACGGTGACGCCCTGAGATATCAAGCTGAAACGGAGTAGACCATGAAAGACTTTCTGCAATTCATTCTCGGGTTCACGCCCTGGATCGCCTTCGGCATGCTGGCGGGACCATCCCTCGTCAGCCTCGAAACGGCCATTGTCGTCGGCCTGGTGCTGGCCGTGGTGACCAGCTTAAGCCAACTCCGCAAAGGATTCATCCTCGCCTGGGGAACCTTGCTCTTCTTCCTGGTCTCCACGGTCATGGTCATCGGCCTCAAAAACATCTGGTTCATGCAACATCTTTCCGTTCTGGTCCCGACCAGCATGGCCGCCATCGCCTGGCTCTCTCTCCTGGTAGGCAGGCCCTTCGTCCTGCAAATCGCCCGCGAAAGTGCGCCCATGGAGCATTGGAACGACCCAGGATTCATCGCGAACTGCCGCCATCTGACCATTGTTTGGGGCTTCCTGTTTCTCGTTTCCCTGGCAGTCTCCCTGTGCAAATTTCTCCACGCCGGAGGTCCGGAATGGCTCTACCAGACCATTTCGTTCGGATCGGTCCTCGGCGGCATGGCCTATACGCAATGGTTTAAGAACAAGATGAAGCACCAAAAAGCCCGGAACCTTTGAGGCTGGCAAGCTCGACAGTGGGCCCTCAAGCAACCCGACGCCCGCCACAGCCGGTTCGTGGAGGCGCGTCATAGGCAATAGCATCAGTCGCCCAATAACATGGCCATGGTCCTGTCCTGTGCGGCAGGAGATGAAGACGACAGCCCTTTTATCCGGCAAAAACCTTTCGCCCCGGAACGACCCGGCATCGGCACCGACACCGCATCATCACTCGCAACCCCACAGTCTCCGGGAGGAACGCATGACTCGAATCAACGAACTGCTGCTGAAAATCGAGGGACTTGAGGCCGAACTGGAACAGGAACTCCGCAAAAAGCGCGAAGACCTCGAATACACGATCCAGAAACACAAGATCCGCTTCTCCCGAGAGGTGCGGGCAAGGCAACACGAGTTCCTGAAAAAATGGCTGGACTACGTCTATGATTCCGGCCCGCTGATCATCCTGACCATTCCCATCATCTGGGGCGCGCTCATCCCCTGCGTGATCCTGGACATCATGGTCACCGTCTATCAGTTCATCTGCTTCCCGATTTACGGCATCCCCTTTGCCCGGCGGCGCGATTACGTGGTCATCGACCGCCAGCACCTGGGTTACCTGAACTGGATCGAAAAAATGAACTGCATGTATTGCGGCTATTTCAACGGTGTCATCGCCTACGTCCGCGAGGTCGCGGCGCGCACCGAACAATACTGGTGCCCCGTGCGCCACGCCCGCCCGATAAAGTCCGTCCACGCCCACTACCGAAACTTCTTCGAGTACGGCGATGCCCAGGGCTACCGTGAAGGATTGGAGCCGGCCCGCAAGGAACTCGTCAGGAAGCTGCGGGAGAATTTGCTGAAGAAGCGGAAATAGGGAGGCCTCCCCTTCCCCCGGCCCTCCACCCTCTCCTTTTCCCACACTTTTTGGGTCTTTGCGCAAAAGGGGGAGGGGGGCGGATTTTGTAACAGTTTTTAAAACGATATTGAGGTCTTTCATATGGACTCACTCAAAAAACTCAACGCCCGCCACCGCCGGTTCGTGGAGGAGCGTCATTGGCAGAAACACCAGTCGCCCAAAAACCTGGTCATGGCCCTGACCGGCGAGGTGGGCGAGCTGAATGAACTGTTCATGTGGCTGACCGTGGAGGAAAGCTGGACCGTTGACGGTGAAAAAAAACAGGCCGTGGCCGAGGAACTGGCCGACGTCCTCATCTACCTGACGCGCATTGCCGACGAACTGGGCATTGATCTGGTTGCGGCCGCGCACGAAAAATGCGACCTAAACGAACGCAAGTACCCGAAGGAAGCTTTTCAGGGCGACGAATTGCGCCCACACGAATACAAGAACAGTCAAAGATAGGGCAGCCATGTCTGATTTTTTTTCCAGTCCGTCTCTTTACGCATTCATAGGGGCCTTGATCGCAGCAATCGCCGCCTTTGTGTCCGCTCACAAACAATCCGTATTTGAAAATGAAATCAAAACGCATCAGGCGACAATAGAGAGGCAAGCCGATGAGATACAAAAGCTGAACAAGGAAATACAAAATACTATAACCGGCGGGGACACCATCTGTTACATCTCACCCATTTTTTTACAGAGTAACTCCGTGATCGGCTTCATCCTGTCGAGCAAGGGAGAGTATCCGCTGCACGACATATCCATCCGCGCGGTGGACATTCCAAAATTCAAGTCAATAAAGACCCTGAATATTGACACCATGACAGATGGCGACGCTTTTCATTTTTCAAGCATCAACCTTGGAAAAGGGCAAAACTTGATTCTGGTCAATAAGATTCCCCTCACTGTTCCGGCAAAAGGCAGTTATAACTTTTTCATAACACACCGAGGGGACAGCTACACGCAACAGCTTGATTTCTACATAAAGGACGACAAGCTATACCAAACAACAACTCTCGTGTCCGAATCTGATCGGGATACGGTCCTGTATGAAGAAACCACGGACGCTTATGATCCGTCATATTCAATCAGATAATACCAACATTCCTTGGAGGCATTCCATGCCCGGCAAATGGAGACTGACCATTACCCAGGATTTCTCGTCCTCGCACCAGTTGCGCAACTACGGCGGCAAGTGCGAAAACATGCACGGCCACAACTTCGGCGTGGAGGTGGCGGTTGAAGGCGACAAGCTCGACGACAAGGTGCACTATCTCGTCGATTTCAAGGAAATAAAGCGGCGCACCAAGGACGTGCTCGACAGGCTCGACCACAGGCACCTCAACGAGGTGCCCCCGTTCACCGAGATCAATCCCTCCTCAGAAAACCTGGCCATGTTCATATACAATGAATTGAAAGGGAACATGCCGGAGAATGTCCGGCTGGCCGAGGTCTCGGTCTCGGAAAAGGATTCGTCCAAAGCCACCTACTGGGAAGAATGATGACTGACAAAAAAGAAGAGAAACGGGGCGAAATCCAGGGAATGTCCTACGGCAAGCTCATGACCAGCCTGCTCATCCCCAAGGATTCCCGCACCAACCCAAAGCGCATACTGAGCGGCATAGCCTTTCTGGTCTTCATCTGCTTCTTCCTGTTCGCCGCCCTGCCCCGCAGCTGCGAACGCGACGACGTCCAACAGGAACCCCAACAATCCGGCTGCGTGACGCCCCTGTCCGGCTTCGGGTCGGCCTGATCATGCGCGCGGTCATCCAAAGGGTCACGGACGCCAGGGTTACGGTGCAGGAATCCCTTGTGGGCGAAATCGGCACCGGCCTCATGGTGCTGATAGGGTTCGGCAATGCGGACCAGGCGGATTTCGCCGGTTCCCCGCAATGGACGAAAATGCTGGAAAAGATACTGAACCTGCGCATTTTTCCTGACGATGAGGGCAAGCTCAACCTGTCGCTGAACGACATCAAGGGAGATCTGATGCTCGTCTCCCAATTCACGCTCTATGCGGACTGCAAAAAGGGACGCCGCCCCTCGTTCACCAATGCCTGCCACCCGTATATCGCCGAATCCCTGTTCGACCGTTTTGTGGAAGATGCTCGCAAACTGGCGCCGGGCGAGTTCGCCACAGGCCGTTTCGGTTCCGAAATGAATCTCGATTTCACCAACTGGGGTCCGGTGACCATCATTCTGGATTCAGAGGAAATGTAATTATATTGCCCTTCAAAACAGGCTCACGTAACATATTCGTCATGACGGCCAAATCAAAACTCATCACCACCCTCACGCTGATCCTGGTGCTTTCCTTCATTGCCACCAGCCTGGTCAATTACGCCTTTACCCGAGCTGCCGTTCGAGCCGAACTCATGACCTCTTCCCTCCCCCTCACAGGCAAGAGCATCTATTCCGAAGTCCATGCGGACATGCTGCGTCCCATCCTGGTGTCGACGGCCATGGCCCACGACGCCTTTCTCAAGGACTGGATCCTGTCCGGTGAAAAAGACCTCGACGCCATCACAAATTATCTCAGCGCGTTCCGCACCAAATACGGATTCATGACCACCTTTTTCGTGTCCGCCGTTACCGACACATATTACTATCAGGAAGGGATCATGAAGAAGATCGGCGCACGCGACCCTCACGACGTGTGGTTCTATGCGTTCGCCCGGTCCAGGAATGAGTTCGACCTCGACATAGACACCAATGAGGCTGAAAATGGAGCATTGACCATTTTCGCCAATTTCCGGGTGGAGGACACTAACGGCAGATTCCTGGGCGTGGTCGGAGTCGGCGTGAACATCGACCGCATACGAGGACTTCTTGAAAAGGTCCGTAGCGACTACTCGCGCGAGGTCTATCTGGTGGACCAGGACGGCCTGGTGCAGGTGCACCGCGACAGCTCGCGCATTGAGCGCTACGACATCACCAAGGCCGGGGGTATCCGGGACGTGGCCGGGAGCATTCTGGAGAAGGTCGACGACCCCAGAACCTTTGAATACGAAGATAACGGCGACAACATTCTCCTGTCCTCCCGATATATCCCCGAGCTCCAATGGCACCTCATCGTGGAACAGAACGAGAACCTGGCCCTGATATCGGCCCGCAACAACCTGATCCGCACCCTTGTCATCGGCGTGGTGGCCACCATCCTGATCATCATATTATGCACGATCACCATCAACCACTACCAGAACCGCCTGGAAAAGCTGGCCAAGACAGACCCCCTGACAGGACTGGCCAACCGCCGCGTCCTTGAAGAGGTCTTCACTCAATCGGCCTACAAGGCCACCCGCTACTCGACCCCCTTCTCCGCGATCATTTTCGACCTGGATAAATTCAAGGAAATCAACGATAAACACGGCCATCTCAAGGGCGACGACGTGCTCAGGAGCGTGGCCGACATCACCAGGCAGACCATCAGGCCCTCGGACCTGGTGGCCCGATGGGGCGGCGATGAATTCATTATCCTCATGGACGGCCGGCGGGAAGACGCGCTGATTCTGGCCAAACGCATCCTCTGCGCCGTAAACGCACCCACGCTGGAAGATCCCGTTTCCTTCAGCTACGGGCTGACCGAATTCCAGGAGGGGGACACCCTGGAAACCATGACCCAACGGGCGGACCAGGCCATGTACAAGGCCAAGTCATGCGAAGACGATCAAGACGCCCTGTAGACAAAATCGCCCCCTGCCGATAGAGAAGGGAGCAATGCAAGATTCCCCTACCACATGGCCGAAATTCCGGGACAAGACCCCGCGCATCCTGCTGCTCACCAGCCAGTATTTTCTCATCGGCGAGCTTGAAGCCGCCTGCAACCGGCTGGGGGTCAAGCACCTGCTCCTGGACCTCGGCACCAAGGAAATGGACCTCGACACCTTCGTGGCCGGGATGACGAACGCCCTGACCTCCTTCAAGCCGGACTTCGTGCTCACCGTGAATCACCTCGGCGTGGACCGCGAGGGTGTGCTGGCTGCCCTGCTCAACAGGTTCGACATACCGCTGGCCTCCTGGTTCGTGGACAATCCGCATCTCATCCTCGGCGTCTACCGAAACCTGTTCGAAGCACGCACCGCCCTGTTCACCTGGGATGCAGACACCGTGGATTCGCTCGGGGAAATGGGCTTTCAAAACGTCTTTCACCTGCCGCTGGGGGCCGACCCCACCCGGCTGGTGGCCCGCCGGAGCGAACCGGTGGCAGCCTGGCGCACCCCCATATCCTTTGTGGGCAACTCCATGCTGACCAAGACCATAAGGCGCATCGAGGCCGCCGGAATGTCTCCGGGCCTGCTCGAAGCGGGCCTTCAGGCGGCCAAGGCGTTCGGCGAGTCGGGCGAACCTCTGGTCGGGCCGTTCCTCAAGCGCAATCTCCCGGAACTGCTGCCTGAATTCGAGGCCCTCGGCTCCCCGCAACGCAAACAGGCCTTTGAAACCTTCCTGACCTGGCAGGCCACCCTGCTCTACCGGCTGGACTGCGTCTCGCGCATCCTGAATTTCGGCCCGCTCATCGTGGGCGATCCGGGCTGGAAGGAACTGCTCAAAGGCCGCTCGGGCTGGCGGTACCATTCTGAGTTGTCCTATTACGACGACCTGCCGGACTTCTATCCCCTGAGCGACATCAACTTCAACTGCACCAGTCAGCAGATGAAGGGCGCGGTCAATCAACGGGTGTTCGACGTACCCTGCTGCCGTGCGTTTCTGCTCACGGACCACCGCCGCCAGATGGAAGCACTGTTCGAGCCGGGCAGCGAGATCATCTTCTACACCCATCCGGACGAAATCCCGAGTCTGGTGGAACGCTATCTCAACGCGCCCGAGGATCGCCGCCGCGTTGCCGAGGCCGCCCGAAAACGGGTTTTGGCCGAACACACCTACGACCACCGCATGCGCTCCCTCATGGAGACCATGCGCCGGACATTCGGTTAAGCCATGAGCAAAAAGCCGATCCTGATACTCCAGATGCAACGGATGGGAGACCTGATCCTTTCCTACCCGCTCATGCTCTGGCTGGCCCGCCGCCATCCCGGCCATCCCATTTTCGTGGCCGCCGAGAAAACCTTTTACGAACCGCTCATGAAACTCTCCCCGCCGGCCACCTATTTCCCCTGGGCCGGGACAGGCGTACTCAAGCAACACGAGTATGCCCTGATCATCAATCTTTCCATCCAGGAAAAAGCAGCCGTGCTGGCCGGTCAGCTGCAGGCCGAAGAAAAGCTCGGCCAGGTCCAGGCAGCCGACGGCTCGCGATTCGTACACGGGAACTGGCAGCTCTACAGAACCTCACTGGTCAAAAACAATCTGTTCAACCGATACCACTGGGCCGAACTCAACGGACTCGACGCGATTCCCTTCACCGACATCTCGGCCACAAGATTCTCCCCCCCCCGCGTCCTGTCCGATTCGAACAAGGTAGGCTTGTTTCTGGGGGCCAGCGACGCTGCCAAGCGCCCATCCGCAACATTCTGGGCCGCCCTGGTGGACGAACTGCACGGCCGCAATCTGCGCCCGGTCCTGTTCGGCGGCCCCAAGGAAAAAGACCTGGGCGCCGAAGTTGCCAGACTCGCCAAGGGACCGGCCCTGAACCTGTGCGGCACCCTTGACCTGAGCGAATTCAGTGCCGTGGGCCAGACACTGGCCCTGTTCATCACCCCGGACACCGGCCCCATGCATCTGGCCGCCTGGACCGGACTGAAATGCCTGAACCTGTCCATGGGCAACGTCAACCCATGGGAAACCGGCCCGGTCTCTCCCGGCCACTTCGTTCTCAGGGCGGATCTGGAGTGCGCCAAAGGGTGCTGGCAGTGCACCCAGGACTCACTCCTGTGCCACGACCCTTTCAAGCCGGGCCGCATTGCCGCCCTTGCCGCCCGCATGGCGGCCTCATCGGACTCCGGCAAACTGGCCAAGATGGACCTGCCGGGCCTGACCCTGTTTCAGACGGGCAAATCGGACACGGGGCTGTACCAACTGAAACGCCTCGACCGGCAGCCGCCTGACCAGGAACGGTATGCCTCCCGATTCTGGCAGGCATATTTCGGCCACCTGTTCGGCCTGTGGCCTGAGGGAAAAGCCGTTGCCGCCTGGGACGATTTGGCCCGGAATTGCCCGGAAGCGGCCGAGAGCCTGCTCAGGCATCTCCCGGAAATGACCCGACAATTCAAGCACGGGCTGTTATCCGGTTCCCTTCTGGACACAACGTTCTGGACGGACAGTCCGGTCTTGGTCAAACCCCTTACCGGCTATGTCCACATGTATCTTGAAAACAGCGATTACGCCCGGACTGCCTGGGTCCGAGCCTTGAAATTGCTGGAACGACTGGCCGCCTTCTGCCGGTAACGCCCCTTCTGCTCCTGTAAAGCGGCCATTTATTCCTACCCATAAACGGGCTTACCTCCCTAATTAAAGAGAGTTTTCCCTTTGGCATACCTTTTGATTGTAAAGTGCCGAAGGAGAAAACCATGCAGAATATTCCTGGTATCGCCATAGAGACCGCCACCGAGCAGGTGCAATTGGTGAAACTCGCCACCTCGAAGAAGAACGATACGTCCTCACGTATGGCCGACGGTTCGAGCGATAAGCAGACCTTGTTTTCCGACGTCTTCGACGAACACACGGAAAAGGTCGAGGAAGAACTCGCCCTGGCTCCGATTTCCCATAAGCAAAAGATGATCGAATCCGCTCCCAAAAAGGCGGAGGAAAAGGCCGAGGAAGCCGTCAACGCCGCAGGCAACAAGGTGGCTCCCCAAGATCCTGTCGAGACCGCAAAGAATGAGCTCGAAACCCGCATGACGCAGGAAGACCTGGACAAGGTCAAGGACGATCTCAAGGAATACGGCATGAGCGATGAAGAGATCGCCCAGATCGAAAAGCAGGTAAACTCCGAAGAGGGCATGACCTGGAAGCAGTTCGCAGCGGCCATCGCCGACAAGATCGCCGAGATGCGCACCTCCCAGATGACCGATACCCAAAAAGAGGATCTCAACAGCTTCTTCGGCAAGCTCGGCTTCACCGACGAGGAAAGCAACAAGCTCATCAGCAAGCTCGACAGCGGCAACTATGCCGAGGTCATGACGGCAGTCCAGGCCAAGATCGATGCCATGCCCGAAGGTCAGCAACTGCTGCTCAATGCGGAAGAAGTCGGGGCCTTTACCTCGGCCATGGGATTTTCCAAGGAATTTACCGTCAAGATTCAGGAGATGCTCGGCAGCAACACCCTTCCCAAGGATCTGAAGGAAGCCTTTACCCTGATCCGCCAGGAAGCGGCCGAACTGGACCAGAAGGACCAGCAGCTTGTCCGCGTCGTGGGCAAGGCCTTTGCCGAAACCATGGGCGACACGCTCAAGGAATCTTCTGCCGCCCGGCAGATCGAGCAGGCCGTGGACCTTAAGCCCCGGGTGGCCGAGCAAGGCGTCAAGACCGAGATCAAGGAAGAGATGGCTCAGGCATTCAGGACGCGTGATGACGCCATGACCGACGCCAGGGTCCGCGATCAGGCGGAAAAGGCCCTGGCCGACAAGGTGGACATCAAGCCCGATACCGCTGTTGAAGTCGCTGACAATAATCAGGACATGCATACCGACGACCAAAGCGACCGTAACTGGGACAACCTTTTCGGCAAGATGCATGAAGACACCCAGCAGACCGGCAAGGACCAGGCGCAGACCCGGGCCACTGTCGCTGACACGACAGCCAAGGGAATCCTGGCCCAGGCCGATGCCAAGGCCGCAGCCACAAACACCAGAGCATGGGAAAAAGTTTCCGCCCCCAAAGTGATGAAACAGGTGGATGACGCGGTCTTAAAGACACTGAATAACGGCACCAAGCAACTCACCTTGCAGCTCACCCCTGAGAACCTCGGCAAGCTGTCCATCGTCCTGACGGTCCAGGGCAAGGAAGTGGGTGCCACCATCAAGGCGGAGAGTCCGGACGCTGCCAAGGTCATCGCTGAAAATATCGACATTATTAAGAATTCTTTAGAAGCTCAAGGTCTGAAAGTTGAGAAACTTGAGGTTCAGACCGGGCTGACCGACAACCAGAACTACCAGGATTGGTTCGGTGAAAGCGAGCACAATCTCTCCCGTGAAAGAGAGGCCATGATCGCCATGCGCAACCACATGCGGAACATGCGTCAAGGCGACGGCACAGGTGTGGCTCAAGACATGCAACTCCTGCGTGAACAGGCAATTAATGCCGACCAGGGTTTACACCTTATTGCTTAAACGAGGTCTATAATGGGTTATGTAGACACTACAGGCGTGTATCTCGGGGCACAGGAAGAACGACTTGCCGCCTCGAACACACCGGAACACAAATCAAGCCTGGATCAGGATGCCTTCCTGACCATTCTGGTGGCGCAGTTGACGCATCAGGACCCCCTCAATCCGATGGAAGACACGGAGATGACGTCCCAGTTGGCCCAGTTCTCAAGCCTTGAGCAACTTACCAACATCAACAAGGGAATCACCGCCCTGAACGATTCCAAGTCACAAAACGACATGCTCGCAGCAGTCAGCTTCATCGGCAAGGAAGTCAAGGCAGAGGGTTACAAGGTCAGCCTGAGCGAAGGCAATGCTTCAACCATCTACTACGGCTTCGGCGAAAGCGTCTCCAAAATCATGATGAACATCTATGATTCCGAAGGCGCCATCGTCCGCACCGTGGAACTCGGCAGCAAAGACAAGGGAACCTACCAGTACACCTGGGATGGCAAGAATGAAAACGGCGTGCTGCTTCCCGACGGCCAGTACGGTGTCGGCATCCTTGGCGAAGACGTCAGTGGCAAGCATGTCATGGTACAAACGGAGATTTCGGGCCGGGTAGACGCCGTGGTCACCGAAAACGGTACCCAGTACCTGCGCTTGAGCGATGGCCGATTCATCAACTTCCTCAACATTAAGGAAGTCGTCGACCCCGAAGCGGAAAGCGTGATCGACACGCCCGAAACGAACGAAGAAGACGATACGGAAACGACCTAAACCGGCGAATAACGGTGCAGGCACTTGATATTTCAGCTGCTGGCCGATGAAGGCTGCAGACTCTTGGAGAAGAGATTAGGAGGTTATTATGGGTTTAGGAGCATCACTGTATTCAGGCATCTCTGGCCTGACGGTCCATTCGGAAAGAATGACCGTCATCGGCAACAACCTGGCTAACGTGAACACCACCGGCTTCAAAGGTGCCATGATGCAGTTCGAAGACCTCGCAAGCGGGGATTTCGCAACCGTCAACGGCATAGGTCAGGTCGGTCGCGGCGTTCGGGTATCCACCATCTATACCGACTGGGGCCAGGGGGCCTTCGAGTCCTCCACCGAGGCCACGGACATGGCCATCTCAGGTGACGGTCTCTTCGTGGTTTCCCCTCTTGGTGAAGATGGAAGGTACTTCACACGGGCGGGCAACTTCCGATTCGATCAGGACGGATATCTGGTTGATCCTCACGGATACGTCCTTCAGGGATGGGAAATCGAACGGACTTCCACATCGGTGACCACCACGAGTGCGAACACCACGGAAAGCCCCAACTCGGCACGCATCATCGGTACGCCTACGAATATCCGCATGGAAAACTTCCAATCCGAACCGAATCCGACCACCAGCGTAACCATCGTCACCAACCTGGATCCGACGTCTGCGGACAAATCCACCAGCACCACCAATCCCTATTTCGCCATGTTCAACAACTGGGACGGTTCTGCGGAGACCCCGCTTCCCTCCACCTCGTACGGTTATTCCACCACCCTCAAGGTGTACGACGACATCGGTACCGCTCACAACCTGACCGTCTATTTCGACAAGGTCACACTGAGCAATGCCGGCGGCGACACGGTCTGGGAATACATGGTCACCTGCGAACCCAATGCGGACCGCCGCACCCTTTCGGGCGCAAACGGCCTGCAGACCTCCATTGGCCAGGGCGGCACGTCCGCAGCCGGCGTCCTCATGATCGGCACCCTGACCTTCTCCACAGGCCAGTTGTCCGGCATGAGCGCATACACGCTCAAATCCAACGGCGGTGCCAATATCAAGGATCTTTCCAACTGGAGTCTGGCGGACTTCTCCACCAGCGGTTATCCTGTCTGCACTCCCAACTTCCTCGGGAAATCCAACGCCAGCACGGCAGAAGCTTCCGCTGCCACGCCCATCCAAATTGACTTCGGCATTCGGAATTCCGATCTGTCAAGCAACGGCGGAGGCGCTGTGACCATCGGCTGGAGCGGCGGCCTCGGTACCCTGCCGACAACTGCGTCCATGGTGGGCAACAATATCGGCAATACCGGCTATCTGGCCAACTACAAAGACCCTGCCGTCAGCGCCCTGGCCACCCAGAGTTACGACACAGGCGGCTCTTCGACCCTGTTCCAGAGCCAGAACGGATACTCGGCAGGCATCCTGCAGAACATCTCGGTCTCCCGCGAGGGCATCATCTCCGGGCACTATTCCAACGGACAGGTTCTGGAGCTCTACGCCGTCACCCTGGCAACCTTCACCAATGAACACGGCCTCAGACGCGAAGGCGGCAATCTCTTTACCGAGACCCTGGAATCCGGCCCTGCCCTGACAGGCCAGGCCGGCAGCACCGGCAAGGGCACCATCGACGGCAACGCCCTGGAGATATCCAATGTGGACATGGCCACGGAGTTCGTGCGCATGATCACCACCCAGCGCGGTTTCCAGGCCAACACCAAAGTCATCACCACTGTCGACTCGATGCTCGGCGAAGTTATCGCCATGAAGCGTTAAACACATAACGGTCTTAAGTAACCCATACTGATAGACTCCTTCTCCAAGTGCTCCCCCGCCTGACCCTCGGGGGAGCAAACGAAGACCTCGCGGCCCGGCAGTAATTTGCCGGGCCGTTTCGTCTTGGTGCGGTGTTGCCGGTGCTGTTTGTTTTGTTCATAGCGCCTTCGCGGTGGTGATAAGCGCGTTCTCCCTACGACGAAGCTTGTTGTTTATTTGAAACGGAGCGCATTCGCGGCGGAAATTAGGCTCGTCATCCTTTTGAAGTGTTGCGCTCCTACAGCGCCCTACTTTTGTTCAAGGTGACAAAAGTAGGCAAAAACGCCTTTTTTGGGCTGTGAGCCTGGACCCAAAGCCAAGAGCCTGTAGGCGGCTTTCGCTGCCCGAAACGATTGTCCACCCTGTGACTCAATCGGGCTGCGCTTCGCCGCCTGAGACAGGCTCTAGGCTTCGGGGTCAATTGGTCGTCGTTGGAAGGGGTGGTTTGTTGAATTTGTTGAAGGGAGGGTGTGCGCGCATTCGCGGTGGTGATGAGCGTGTATCCCCTTCAGGGTGGGGTGGTTGTTTTGTTCGTAGCGCATCCGCGGTGGGAGTCAGGCTCGTCATCATTATGAAGTGTTGCGCTCTTACAGCGCCCTACTTTTGTTCAAGGCGACAAAAGTAGGCAAAAACGCCTTTTTGGGGCTGTGATCCTGGAATCGGGACCAAAAGCCTGTAGCGCGGCTCCACTGCCCGGGAAAGAAAGTCCGTGAACGAACGCTTTCCGGGCCACGCTTTGCCGCGCACAACAGGCTCTAAGCCCCGCTTCCAATTGCCCATCGCTGTAAGATGCTTCAAAAACGACGTGGCGAGTTCGGAAAAAAAACGGATTGCCTTTCGCATCCAGTGGAGCGCCTTGGATGCCAACGGCATCCAACAGCGGCTCTCGTCCCCGACCCCCTCTCGCACAAGCCTCCCCCTACGAGC
>NZ_QTZO01000030.1 GCF_004025585.1 Pseudodesulfovibrio sp. S3 | reverse complement strand
TCCCCCGAACCCCCATCCCCTCTCCCTTCCTAAACTTTGTATCGGCGCTGCCGCGCGTTCAGGGGAAAGTGGGAACGTTGTCTTTGTAAGGTATGAACTCTGCCGAGTTCAATATGTCAAAGAGGCGTGCGGAAAGGCAGTCGCCTCCCGCACGCCATCATGTAATCTTATGCGAACTGTTCCAGGAAGCGGACGTCGTTCTCGAAGAACATGCGCAGATCGCCGATGCCGTACTTGAGCATGGCGATACGCTCGATGCCCGTGCCGAAAGCGAAGCCGGTGTAGACTTCAGGGTCATACCCCACGGCCTTGAACACGTTCGGATCGACCATGCCGCACCCCAGGATCTCAACCCAGCCGGTTCCCTTGCAGACACGGCAGGTGGAACCGTCTTTCTCGCCCTTGCCGCCGCAAAGCACGCAGGAGATGTCCACCTCGGCCGACGGTTCGGTAAAGGGAAAGAAGCTCGGACGGAAGCGAACTTCGGTCTTGGCTCCGAACACCTGGCGCACGAACGCGGTCAGGGTGCCGCGCAAATCGCCCATGGACACCTTTTTGTCCACAAGCAATCCCTCGATCTGGTGGAACATGGGGGTGTGGGTCAGATCTGAATCGCGACGATAGACCTTGCCCGGAGCAATGACGGCCACAGGCGGCTTCTGTTTGAGCATGCTTCGAATCTGCATACCGGACGTGTGGGTCCGCAGCACGATGTTGTCCGAGACATACAAGGTGTCCTGCATGTCGCGGGCCGGATGCTCGGGCGGAATGTTCAGGGCCTCGAAGTTGTGCCAGTCGTTTTCCACCTCTGGGCCCGCGGCGAACTCGAAACCGAGCCCGTTCAACACGGAGCAGACCTCATCCATGACCAGGGTCACCGGATGCAGGGAACCTGCCCACGGCTTGCGGCCCGGCATGGAGGGGTCGAATCTGGAAAGCGCCTGGTTCGACTCGGCGGCGTTCAACTCGGCTTCCCAACCGTCGATCAGCCCGGTGATGAGCTGCTTGACCTCGTTGGCCTTCTTTCCCGCAGCGGGCTTTTCGGAATTGTCGAGTACACCAAGTTGCCCCATGATCTGGGCGAGCTTGCCCTTGCGGCCCAGGAACTCGATACGGAGTTCCTCCAGTTCTTTTAACGAACAAGCCTGGCCCTTGCGAGATTCGCAATCCTGGGCCAGGCTGTCGAGTCCTTCCAAGAAGGACTTCAAATCACTACTCACAATCTAGCTCACTTTGGCTTTTGCTGCCTCTGCGATTTTGGCGAAGACCTGGGGATCGCGCACGGCCATGTCAGCCAGAACCTTGCGGTTCAGCTCGATGCCGGCCAGCTTCAACCCATTCATCAGACGGCTGTAAGACACACCGTTGATGCGGGCGGCGGCGTTGATACGCATGATCCACAGCTTGCGGAACTCACGCTTCTTGCGCTTGCGGTCCTTATAAGCATTGCACAGGGCTTTTTCGACACGCTCTCTGGCGGTACGATACAAACGGGAACCAGCGCCCCGGTAGCCCTTGGCCATTTTCAGATACTTTTTGTGACGCCTCTTGGCGGCGACTCCACGCTTTACTCTCATGGTAAAACCTCCATCTCTTAACTTACCTCCCGGGCCGGACGGACTCCCCCAGCGAGGCGGATTGCTTTAAAGATTAATGTGATTCAACGGGGCATCTCGTCTGAGCCGAACTGGCGCTACGTGCGGGACAAGGCCAATCCCTGTCTCTCTTGAACGCGACCAGCAGGCGTATTCAGTCGGATTGCTAGCCGTTGGGCAACTGACGACGAACAGCCTTCATGTTGGTGCTGTCCACGGTGGTGGACTGTCCCAGACGACGCTTTCTCTTGGCATTCTTCTTGGTCAGAATGTGCCTCAAGTTTTTGCGGCGGCGCTTGAATTTGCCGGTAGCGGTCTTGGAAAACCGCTTGGCAGCTGCACGGCGAGTTTTAATTTTAGGCATAGTATCCTCCTAGAAAGGGATCATGTCCCTGTCTCAAGTCTCTATTTTTTTACGGGGGCAAGCATCATTGTCATGGTCCGTCCTTCTGACATGGGCTTGCTCTCGACTTTAGCGATGTCCTGAGTATCCACCACGACCCTTTCGAGCATGGTCAGCCCGCGGTCCTTGTGGACAATCTCGCGTCCCCGGAAGAAGATGGTCACCTTGCAGCGATCTCCGCCATCCAGAAACTTTACAATTTGTTTGAGCTTGGTCTGGTAATCGTGCTCATCGGTCTTGGGCCGGAATTTGACTTCCTTGATCTTGATTACGGTCTGTTTCTTCTTGGCTTCCTGCAGCTTCTTCTGCTGCTGGTACTTGAACTTTCCGTAATCCATGATCTTGCAAACGGGCGGATCGGCATTGGGCGCGACCTCCACAAGATCAAGGCCCTTTTCCCGAGCGCGGTCAAGCGCGTCACGAGTTGCCAGCACACCCAATTGTTCGCCGTCATCATCCACGACCCGCACCTTGGGGATGCGAATCCTTTCGTTGCGCCGGACCAGATCTTCGCGCTTCTGGTCACGACGGTCATTACCCCTAAAAGCTATAGCTCATGCCTCCTGCTTCGAAAGGAGCCTTTGCAGCATCCAAAATCAACTGCGCGGCTTCCTCCAGTGTAACCATTCCGGGGTCTTCTCCGTCTCTTGAACGGATATTGACGCATCCGGCCTCAACCTCTTTGTCACCGATTACCAACATGAACGGGATCTTCTCAACTTGAGCTTCCCGTATCTTGTATCCGAGCTTCTCGTTGCGGGCATCAGCTTCGATGCGAATGCCCTTTGATGCCAACAAGACCTCGGCTTCTTTCATAAAATCAGCCTGCGCATCGGTCACGTTCAGCAACCGAGCCTGTACAGGAGCAAGCCATACAGGATACGCACCTGCACAGTGTTCCGTCAAGACGCCAATGAAGCGTTCGATAGAGCCGAGCATGGCACGATGAATCATCACAGGGCGGTGCCTTTCACCATCTTCGCCGACATATACTATGTCAAACCGCTCTGGCAAGGTGAAATCCACCTGAATCGTGCCGCACTGCCAGCTGCGGCCGATGGAGTCGCGCAGATGAAAGTCGATCTTGGGTCCGTAGAAGGCTCCGTCCCCTTCGTTGATAGCATAAGCCATCCCCGATTTGTCCAGCGCCACACGCAATCCTTCGGTAGCCACTTCCCAGTCCTGGTCGGAACCAATGGACTTTTCGGGGCGAGTGGACAGCTCCACGTCGAATTCGTAGTCGAACAGGGCGTAGATGTCCTGATAAAATTTGATGAGATCAAGGATTTCCTCTTCGACCTGATCCGGGCGGCAGATCAGATGCGCATCGTCCTGGGTGAAGGTGCGCACTCGCATCAACCCGTGAAGCACGCCCGACTTCTCATGCCGGTGTACAACGCCCAACTCGAAATACCGCTGGGGCAGGTCGCGGTAGCTCATGATCTTTCTCTTATAAATGATCATGTGCGACAGGCAGTTCATGGGCTTGATGCCGTAGGCCTGATCTTCGATCTCCGTAAAATACATGTTTTCACGGTAGTTGTCGTAGTGGCCGGACTTTTCCCACAGCTCCCTTTTCAGGATCAGCGGCCCCTGGACCAATTGGTAGCCGCGCTTCAGGTGTTCCTTGCGCTCGAAATCCTCCAGAATGGTCCGAAGCAGCATGCCGCGCGGATGCCAAAGGGACATACCCGGACCGACTTCGTCGCTGAAGGAGAACAGGTCGAGCTGCTTGCCGAGCTTGCGGTGATCGCGCTTCTTGGCTTCCTCCAGGCGAGTGAGGTACTGCTTCAACGCCTTGGGATCTTGCCAGGCCGTGCCGTAGATGCGCTGGAGCTGCTTGTTCTTCTCGTCGCCGCGCCAGTAGGCTCCGGCCACGGAAAGCAGCTTGAACGCCTTGATCATGCCGGTACGGGCCACGTGCGGACCACGGCACAGATCAGCGAAATCACCGTGGGTGTAGATGGAGAATTCGTCACCGCCCAGGTCGTCCATGATTTCGGGCTTGTAGGTCTCGCCCATGTCTGAAAAAAGCTTTTTGGCATCGACAGCGGACATGGTGGTGCGGACAAAGTCCTTGTTCGCGCCCACCGAGGAAAGCATCTCTTTTTCGATGGCTTCCAGGTCCTCGGGCGTGAACGGACGCTCATAGTCGAAATCGTAGTAGAATCCGTCGGTGATGGACGGACCGATGGTCACCTTGGCGGTGGGAAAGAGCTTCTTGACAGCCTCTGCCATGAGGTGGGCAGCGGAGTGGCGGATGACTTTCAGCCCCTCTTCGCTGTCCGCGAAGACGGGCTCGATGGTAGTGCAGGTCTCGGAAACAACGGTGGACAGATCAATGACGGCGTCTTCGCACCTGGCGGCGACAACGTTCTTGAACTGCTTCTTGGACAGCCCCTCTTGCAGGGCATCGGCGCAAGTCGCGCCCTCGGCCAATTCAACCTGTTTGCCTGAGACTTCTATCTGCACTTCTTCTTTCCTTTGCCCGGCACGTCGCCGGAAGCTCTAAATAATGAAAGGGAGGCACTGAGGCCTCCCTTCCGGGGATGTTCTGGTAGGCGCGGAGGGATTTGAACCCACGACCCTTTGCACGTCAAGCAAATGCTCTCCCCCTGAGCTACGCGCCTTCTCGTCGAAGCGGAGTGCATAACTATATTGGAGACGGTGAGTTGTCAAGCATGTGTTGTGGTTTTTTTTGTTTTTTTAAAGGCGCTCCCCTTTCATCAAAACGCCATCCGTCCCGACCGCTGTTCCATCTCTCATTAAGGGGTATGAAAGAACGGCTGCCTGGTGTACAGAATCACCTGGCCATCAAACCGTAATCAATCCCTTCAGGAGACATCATGAAACCGAACAACATATCCCCCTGCATCATCGTCAAGGACCTGGACCCGGCCCGTTCGTTCTACCCAACCCACTTGGACGGCAGATTGTTCTTCGACTGCGGCTGGTACATCAACTTCGAACTGGGCAAGGGCGGCCCCACCCTCCAATTCATGCAGCCGCAAAGCCCGGAACACGCCGAATACCAAGGCGGCCTCATCTACAACCTGCGCCTGGAAACACCAACTCTGGTGAATGAAACTTTTGAGCGACTGAACGCGGCAGGTCTGCCCATCATCATGCCCCTGGAAGACCACCCCTGGGGCGACCGGGGGTTCTGCACCCTCGACCCTTACGGCGTATCCCTGTATGTCTATGCCGACATTGAGCCGAGCGAAGAATTCAGGCAGTATTATCTGTAACAAAAAAAGCCGTAAACAAACAAAGCCGCCCAGTTGGGCGGCTTTGTTTTGTTATTTGACAAAACACTTAGCCGACACCTTCAAGGGCCTCGCACACCATCCGCCCTACCGTTGTGTCCACGATCTCGCCGTTCCTGAACGTGCGGATTTCGGCGCCGTCGTCCTTGAGCGTTTCCAGCTTGTCCCTTGCGCCCGCGGCCTTGATCTCCCCGAGCACCCAGGCGGCGTAGGCGCGGTTGTGGGCGTCCGGGTCGTCCAGCCCGACCATCAGGAAGCGTTCGCCATGGGCCACCAGTTCGGGCCGGACTCCGGCCAGTCTCGCCAGCCCCCAATACACGTCCCGGCGCAGTTCGGGGTGATCCAGGAAATTACCGTCGCACTCGGCATCACAAAAGATGTAGGAAACCAGAATCTTGTGAAATTCCTTGGCCACCTTCCGGTTGTTGACCATGGCCTCGGCCATGAAATGGGGAATTCCCCAGCCCAGGTTGCCGGACTCCTCATTCATGTGCCACATGAGCGTGCGCATGACCACACGGGCCTTTTCCATGGACGCCTCGGCCATGCGCCCCACGGTCAGGCCAAAGGCCGTGGCCGAACGCCAGCGCACGGCCTCGTCCTTGTCCAGACGCAGGTTCAACAACGGCGGCACGATGTCGCCCGGACGATATTCATCAAGTTCCGAAAGTCGGGCCTGCCAATCGCTGCCGGCCAGGATTTCACGGATCTTCTTTTTGGCACTACGGAATCGAGACATGACAACTCCTCCAAAGAAAAAAGGAACCGCCACATTGACGGTCCCTCATATATAAGCATTCCCGGAAGCGTGACAACAGGAATAATTCCTATTTGTTTTTCTCCGCAACTTCCTTCTTAAATTCCTCGGGTACGTCGAAACCGGATTCCTCTGCCTTGGCAATACATTTGGCAGCGTCATCCCATTTTTCAAAATGGGCGTCGACAATGGCCTTGTTGTTCCAGGCCGGGCCGAAATGAGCGTGCTGGCTCAGGATCTTCTTGAGCAGCTTGTCCGCATCTTCATACTCGCCCATGGTTATGAGCAGGCTCGACATGGTGGCCTGGGCCTGGGCAAACTCGGGATCGAGTTTCAGGGCTTTCTTGAGGGCCTTGTGCGCCTTGTCGTTCTCGCCCTGCTGCATGAGCACGAATCCGATGTTGCCCCAGGGCACGGCAAAGAACGGACGCTGCTGGGTCGCCTGGATGTTGTAGTTCAGACAGGACTCGAGGTCATCGCGCTGCAGGGCGATGCCGCCAAGCTGCACGTAGCCCTCGGCCATGCGCGGGGAATGGGCCACTGCATCGAGAAATTCCCGTTCGGCCTCAACGAAATCACGGCGGGAAAGATAGGCCACGCCCAGATTGTAATGGGTGTTTCCGCACGAGGGATTGGCCTGCAGCTTGGCCTTGAGGTCGGCAATGTACTCGTCAACATTCTCGAAATGTTCCATGTCGATATCCTTACGCTTTATGGCTCGACGCCGTGTTTCTTGCAGTGCTCTGCATACCAGAGGCAAAACTCGTAGACCGGGCGGACCTTTTCAAAGTTCATGACCATCATGACATTGAATTCGTTGACCTGGTCAATGAACTCCTGATTGGCGTGCCTGCCTGAGTCCCTGATAAAAAGCTGGGAAAGCTGGGAAGAGGTGAATCCGGTCTTGTCCTGGCGGATGTCGATGGGATCGAACGGTGCCTGAAACGGGTCCCAGTTCTCATATCCCATGCGGTCCACGAACTTGCGCCGCCGCGGCGACATCTTGTCGTACATGTACTGCTTGCGGGATTCGACCTCATGGGCAGGCATATCCTCGTAATTGACGGTCTTGGTCATGGTTAGTCCTTGCCGCCGAGCACTATGGATTCGCCACAGCTTTCACAGGACGACTTGCTTTCGGTACAGGTGGCACAGGCCGCAGACTTGGGCGCATCGGGGGCGATGATTTCCTTGGGCTGCTCCTGCTCATCGGGAGAGGTTTGAACAAAGGGAGATTTGAGAGCTTCCACGCCCAGGTACTGCTCGTCATACTCGGTGACAATGGCCATGGAGACCGGCAACAGCATTTCGCCCAATTCCTTGAACCGGGAACCGATGCCCACCCGGAGCTCCTTGCCTATGGCGAGCAGCTTGTCCAGGACGATGTCCATGTTCACGGTGGGATACTTCTCTCCCCCCTTGAAGCCCGCCTTGTTGCAGGTATGCGCCTCGCCGCCGATGGAAGTGGGCACGCCGTACAAGCGGCAGGTGATGGGACGGTTTTCATAGATGGAGCAGAGATCGTTATCATCCAGCAGGGGACACCGCACACGGGCCTTGGCCACTTCCAACAGGATGTCGTTGGTGGGCTGTCCTTCCTGGCTTGCCTTGAAGACCTTGCGCTTGAGCTTGTAGATCTGGCGGTCTGCCGCGTCGGCGCGATTCAGTATGGCGGACCGCTCCAGGCCGGAGAATTTTTCATTGAACTTGGCATTGATGTACATGGCTTCCACCAAAGTGACATCGAACAAGGCGTAGCAGCAATCGCTGCATCCTTTGCCGCATCGAACCAGGTCCGGCATATCGTTTTCGAATTTCTTGAAAACGGCATCGACATCGGCCACGATGGCTTCATATTTTTTGAAATATTCCGTAAAATCAAGGGCCATTCTATTGCTCCTGGTCCGGTTCGGCTGAACTGCCGCCCAAAGGTGGTTTGTGCTCAGATCAATTAAGTCGTGATTTGGTGCCGTCAACCGTACAGGGGAAGAAAACCGGGCAGATCGTGCTCGAAAATGAAGACGTCATCGAACGACGGTTGCGGCTTGAACTCCGGCTAGAACACTACGGGACGCGAAGAAAAACAGAACCTGGCCATACTCTCGTTGACACGGTCCTGATTTCAGCTCGGCATAGATGCATTCAGGTGTCATCCTCAGCCGGAAAATGGAACGGGAGCGGCGAATAACCGCCACTCCCGAAACCATGTCAGAACGTAAAGACTAGTTCTCTTCGACAGTGATTGCGTCGGATTCACAAACCTCGACGCAAGATTCACAACCAAGACATTCGTCTTCGTTGACTGCCACGGCTTTGCCGTCCTGAAGCTCGTAAACTTCAACGGGGCAAACGTCCACGCATTCGCCGTCGCCGGTGCACTTGTCGGTGTCGATAGTAATAGTGTAGCCCATTTTTTCCTCCAGAAATAATTTGGGATGCCCGCCTGATGCGAGACTGTTTTTTTTCGCGCCTGTGGTTTGCGGTCGCAAATCGGTTCAGCGCGCCAGTTCAATGTACGAATCCTGCCTCGGAAGACCGGGCACGAATTTGCTGATATATTCAGGCGCGTCCAGTGTCAAGACATGATATCTCTTTTCATATCTCCTACCAAAACGAGGGCAGGTAAAGTTGGGTTGTGATACGCCCCGGAGTCGTTTACCCTGCCCTGACCAAAACCGATCATTAACCACGCGAGGTACCCATATGTTCACCAAGGAAGAATTGAAAAAATATGCAGAGACCCTGTGGTGGGGTCTGACCACCGCCCGGACCAAATCCTATGCACCGGGTGATTTCGTACTGCTGCGCTTTGATGCCGATGCCCTGCCCCTGGCCGAGACCATGTTCGATATGCTCATTGAAAAAGGCATCAACCCGATCCCGCGCCAAAACATGACCGCCAACATGGAGCTTTCCTTCTACGGCAAGGGAACCGAGGCCCAGCTCACGGACATTCCTGCCGGAGACAAGGAATTCGCCGAGAGCCTGAACGGGCTGATCTCACTCATCGCCCCGGCGTCCCTGACCCACCTCCAGGATGTGGACTCGAAAAGAATCGGCCAGGCCGCCGTGGCCCGCAAATTCATGCGCGAGATCATGGAAGTGCGGGAACAGACCGGTGACTTCGGCTGGACGCTGTGCATCTACCCCACCAAGGCCCTGGCCGAGGCGGCCAAGCTGACCATGGACGAGTTCAAGGCCCAGGTGGTCAAGGCCTGTTACCTGGACGACGACAACCCGCCCGCCCGTTGGGCCGAAATCTTCAACGAAGCCGAAAAGGTCAAGGCGTGGCTCAACAGCCTCGCCATCGAACACCTCAACATCAAATCCGAACACACCGATCTGACAGTGGTGCCCGGCAAGGATCGCCGCTGGCTCGGCGTCTCCGGCCACAACATCCCCTCCTTCGAGATTTTCCTTTCTCCGGACTGGCGGGGCACCGAGGGCATTTACTATGCAGACCAGCCCTCCTTCCGCTCCGGGAACTTCGTGGAAGGCGTTCGCCTGACCTTTGAAAGGGGCATCGCCGTCAAAACCGAAGCCAAGACCGGCGCGGAATTCGTGGCCAAACAGCTCACCCTGGACGAGGGGGCCAACCGGCTGGGCGAATTCTCCCTGACCGACCGCCGTTTCTCCAAGATCAACGCCTTCATGGCCAATACCCTGTTCGACGAGAACTTCGGCGGCCCCCAGGGCAACTGCCACGTGGCCGTGGGCGCGTCCTACGCCGACACCTATGCGGGTGACCAGTCCTCCCTGGACGCGGCAAAAAAGAAGGAACTCGGCTTCAACGACTCCGCACTGCACTGGGACCTGGTCAACACCGAACAAAAAACCGTCACCGCCACCCTCAAGGGCGGCACGGAAATGGTCATCTACAAGGACGGCGAATTCCTGTACGAATAAAGGAAGCGCCCCGGCCCCATCCCCCCTCTTTTCCGAAACTTTTTTGGTGCCGCTTTGCAGTGAGGTAAAAAAAAGGGGGAGGGGCGCAAGAGACCCGATTTGCTCTTGTTGGAACAGAAAAACGATTTCATATGGTATCTGATCTGACACGCGCCACATAACTCGCGAAGCGCAATAAAAAGTTTTGGAGGAGTTCTTGAGGAACCTTTTTCAAAAGGTTCCTCAAGCCCTCGGAGAGCCGCCGGAGGCCCCCATGACCGAAAGAAACATATATCTGCAAACGATCCCACCCGAAGAGGCTGTTGCCCGGGCCAAGGCCGCCCTGGACCGCTCCGCGTTGCTCGGCACCGAGGTTATGCCCACGCATCTGGCCGCCGGGCGCGTCACTGCCGGACCGATCTACGCCGAGTATTCCTCTCCGACCTTTCATGCTGCGGCCATGGACGGCATTGCGGTCAAGGCGGACTCCACCTTCATGGCCCGCGAAGACGCATCTGTCTCCCTGAATCAGGGGGACGGCTTCCTGTTCGTCAACACCGGCAATCCCCTGCCGGAGGGCATGAACGCGGTGGTCATGATCGAAAACGTGGTGCAGAAGGATGAGGTCACGGTGCTCATCGACGCACCGGCCTTTCCGTGGCAGCACGTCCGCCGCATCGGCGAGGACATCGTGGCCACCGAACTGCTCATCCCCCAAAACCGGGAACTGATGCCGTCGGACATCGGTGCACTCATCTCGGCAGGCATCTATGACGTCGAGGTTCGGGAGAAGCTGAAGACCATTTTCCTGCCCACCGGTGACGAGGTACTCGATTTTCTCGGCAAACCAGAACCAAGAGCCGGGCAGGTCATTGAATCCAACTCCCAGGTATTCAAGGCATACGCCGATGCCTGGGGCGTTGAAATGACCTGGTCGACCCCGGTGCCCGACGACGAGGACACCCTGCGCCAGGCTGTCATGGCCGGACTAAAATCAGGCTGTCATATGGTGGTGGTCGGGGCGGGTTCCAGCGCGGGCAGCAAGGATTACTCCAAACGTGTCTTCGAATCCATCGGCTCGATCCTGGCCCACGGCATCTCGGTCATGCCGGGAAAGCCCACCCTGCTGGCCGTGACCGATGCGCGCAGCGGACATCCGGGACGGTTGCTGGTGGGCGCACCGGGATATCCGGTGTCGGCCATCGTCTGCCATGAAAAAATTCTTGCGCCCGTGGTGCACTGGCTCATGGGCAAGGGTACACCCGAACGCATTGAAACGGACATGATCCTGGCCCGGAAAACCCCGTCCAAAGCGGGCATGCGCGAGGCCATCAGACTGGCTGCCGGGCGCATCGGAAAAAATATCGTGGCCGCACCCCTGGCTCGCGGGGCAGGCATGATCACCACCATGACCAAGGCCCAGGCCGTGACGTATATCGGCGAGGATGTGGAAGGCGTCGAGCAGGGAGAAACCGTGCGGGCCGAACTGCTCGTGCCGCGAAGCGAACTCGACCGGGTGCTGGTCCATGTGGGCAGCCACGACAACACCCTGGACCTGCTCGCCAACGAACTGATGGGATTGGCCGACCCCCTGCGCCTGGTGTCCAGCCACGCCGGGTCCATGGGCGGCCTGACCGCGCTCAAGGCCGGTTCGGCCCTGTTCGCCGGAGCGCACCTGTTCGACCCGGAAACCGGCGACTTCAATTTTCCGTTCCTCGACCGCTACCTGCCGGGCCTCGAAGTGACCGTGATCAACCTGGCCATACGGCACCAGGGACTCATCGTGAGCAAGGGCAATCCCCTGAACATCCGGGGCGTGGCCGACCTGACCCGCGATGACATTATCTTCATCAACCGCCAGAGGGGAGCAGGAACACGCATCCTGCTGGACCACCACCTGAAAACAGCGGGCATCAACCCGCGCGAAGTCGCAGGATACGAAAATGAAGAATTCACGCACATGGCCGTGGCCGTGAATGTACTCACCGGAGCGGCCTCCTGCGGCCTGGGCATCTATGCCGCGGCCAAGGCCCTTGACCTCGACTTCGTCCCGCTGGCCCATGAACGGTATGATCTGGTCATCCCGACCGTACACATGCAGGATTCCCGCATTCGGACCCTGATTGAAATCATCAGGACCGATGAGGTCAAAGCCAGGATCGGTGATCAAGGCGGATATGAGACGAATCTGACCGGCCAGACCATGCGACCGGGAATGGGCTTGACCCCCAGCTAGAGCACCAGGGATTTCTTCTTGTCTTTGACGAGGCGGACCTCAACGGCCTTGGGCCCGATCTCCTCGTCCACCAGGCCGTAGGAAACCTGTTCACCGGCTTCAAGGGTTTGAAACCCATCGCGGATGATTTCAGTGTAGTGGACGAAGATGTCCCTGCCGTCCTCGCCGGAGATGAATCCGAACCCCTTTTGTTCGTTGAACCAGGTCACTTCGCCTTTATGCCGCACGACTGCCTCCGCGTGAGTGGTAACTGTGGCGGATGATATCCGCTGAGCAGGGTCTTGGCAATCCATTGGGCGTATGCAGGGTACGGGGAAGGTGCTCAGGCTTCTTCGACATCCTGATCCGGGGCATCCGAATCCCCCTCGAACTCATCGACATCGTCTTTCTTTTCCAGCTTGCGCTGCAATTTTTCTTCTTTCTTCTTTTTCTTTGCCATTTCTTTCTGACGCTTTGCAAACTTGTAATTGGGTTTGGCCAAAATATCTCCTTGCTGAATATTGACCGGCCTGACTGACCGGAGAAAAAAAGCCCGTCTCTCCCGAAAGAGAGACGGGCAAAGATTGCCAGATTACGCGCTAAGCGAAATTACCAGCGGGGGCGCTCGGCACGGGGCTTAGCTTCGTTAACCTTGATATTGCGGCCGTCGAATTCCTTGCCGTCCAGGGCCTCGATGGCCTCCAGGGCAGCGGAATCGTCGTCCATTTCAACAAAACCGAATCCGCGGGGGCGGCCGGTTTCACGGTCTTCGATCAGTTTGACGGAAGAGACCTGACCATAGGCCTCGAAAGCCGCGCGGACTTCGTCTTCAGTGGAGGACCAGGGCAGATTGCCGACATAAATGTTCTTAGACATGAAAAAACTCCTAAGGAATGAGATCTGATGCTATGCATCGATGTATAAATGAGCGAAGCAGTGTACACGATGCGCACACTGCTTCTCGATATACCTGTTTCTATTCAAGTCAGCACCGGTCAAACTGAGACCGCACCCCATGGTGCCGCTGACATATTGAAAAGCACATTTGGCTACTTGGACCAAGAAGTCAAGACTTTTCTGAAAATAAAAAAGAGAATTAAGAAGGGAGGTTCAACGGCCCTACCCCATATTAAGGGTTGTTTCGTACTCGTCGCGGGAACCGCAAAACCGTTGTTTTCCCTTCTCCAGAACCATGACTTTATTGATGGCGGCGACCCTGTCCTCGGCATGATGCGTGACCATGATGAACGGCGTTCCGGCTTCGGCCAGCCGTTGGATCACGCCGGCCATTTGCTTGCGGGATACTGGGTCCAGCCCGGACAGGGGTTCGTCCAGAAGCAACAGCTTCGGCCTCGGCGCCATGGCCCGGGCCAGGAACACCCTGCGCTGCTGTCCATAGGACATGTGCCTCAGTCTCCGGGTTCCCATCCCCTTGAGGTCCATGATCTCAAGCCACTTCTGCGCCTGGAGCTTTTCAGGACCGGTCGGTTCATCCAACATGCCCACACTGCCACGGAAACCGGACATGACCGTTTCTTCGGCTGTTACTTCCCACCCCAACTCCCGGGCGTATCGCGCTTGGAGTTCGGGCGAGACCACGCCGATGAGGGGCCGGGCCTCGTCCATGGTCATGCCGCCGAGCCGCTGTATGACGCCCACACCCTGCGGGTCATCGGCATAGGGCGCGATCTCGCTGGTGATCAGCTTGAGCAGAGACGACTTGCCCGCACCGTTGTCACCGAGCACTATCCAGTTTTCACCGGGGAGAACCTGCCAATTCACGGAGTGCAGGATGCGTTTGCCGCCAGTGACCACAGACACATTCTCCATACGGAGCAGATAGTCGAATGCGGCAGACTCCTGCGCTACGGGCAGATCGCAGGCCACCATTTCCGGGGCCAGACCGCGCAGTTCCTTCAAAGCCTGTTGCCGCGTTCCTTCGGCCATGATCAGCCCGCTGTCCAGCACCAGGGCACGGTCGATACAGTCCGGCAAATCTCCCGCCCGATGGGCGGCGCAGACCAGGGTGGCGTACCCGACGGCCATATCCAGCAACCGGAGAATCTCGGCCCGGGACACCATGTCCAACCCATCCAGGCACTCGTCCAGCAACAGGACATCCGGCCTTGGGGCCAGGGCGCGGGCCACCAGCAACTTGCGCACCTGCCCTGTGGAAAGTGTGCGTAACTCGCTCTCGGCCAGTTCCCGGATATCCAACAACCCGATGATTTCGTCGACAGCCGCTTCCTGCTCCGGGGTCACGGGTTCGTAGAGAATCGGGGTGTCGAAGAATCCGGCCAGGATCACATTGCGCCCCGACACGCGGGGGGCATGAAGAAAATAGAACTCCTGCATGTCCGGCGAAACCAGACCGATACGCTGACGCAGCCCGACCACGGAACGCTGTGGACCGGCACCGAAATCGTACATCCGTTCTCCTCCGGCATCCGGCATGAGTTCGCCCCGCAACAAACGGAGCAACGTGGTCTTGCCCGAACCGTTGCGGCCGGTCACGGCGGTATGAAGGCCCCGCTCCAACCGCCAGGAAAGGGGGCCGAGCAAACGCTTCCCGCTCCGGGTCACGCTAACGTCCATTAGGGTAATCAGAGAGTGCATGAGCAATTCTCGCCTTTCTTTCGACGGATGGCAACCGTTAGTCTTGTAAACAACGCCCCCACGAACTATGCTCGCCAACATGAATGAACAGGTCGCCATCGCCAGGATCCTTGAATACGAATCCACCCTGCTGGACCGGGCCACGGCCTTGCTCCTTGAGGATTCAGGGTTCAGGCCGAATCCCGGCGACCGGGTGCTGATCAAACCCAACCTGGTCAACGGCAGCAACGCCCGCCATTGCACCACGCATCCGCTGGTGGTCCGGGCAGCGTGCGTCTACCTTCTGGAATGCGGGGCGCGGGTGACCGTAGCCGACTCGCCCGCGTTCGGTCCGGCGGCCTACGTTGCCAGGAACTCAGGGCTTGGCAAGGCCATGAACGGCCTCGGCCTGAAGGTCCACAGCCTGAAAAACGCGGTTCCGCTCGCCCTCTCGAAAGGCGGGACCGTCGGCATCTCCAGGGACGCCCTTGAAGCAGACCACATCCTGAACATCCCCAAGCTCAAGGTCCACTGCCAGATGACCATATCCGGCGCGGTCAAGAATCTGTTCGGCTGTGTGGTCGGCTTCCGCAAGGCCCTGGCCCACAACCGGCTCGGCCACAGCCATGAACTGTTCCGCTCCATGCTCATGGACGTGTATGCCGCTCTGCCGCGCGCCGTCCACTTCATGGACGGCATCCACCCACTGCACAAGGACGGGCCCATCAACGGCGTACCGTTCCCACTGGGGTTGCTGGCCGCCTCGAACAACGGCATCGCCCTGGACACGGCGGTCTATGCCCTGCTCGGCCTGACACCCGCCCGGGTGCCGCTGTGGGCCGAGGCCGCCACACGGAACATGTCGGGCACAGACCCGGCTGGCATCGGGTATCCGCTGGAACAGCCCGGCCTGTTTGACACCACCGGCTTCGAACTCTCCCCGAAACGCGAACTTTCCTTCGCCCCCATGCGGCTGGTCAAAGGACGCATCCGCAGCCTCCTGAAACATTTCGCAAAATCCTGATTCCCACTTGCGAAAATCGCACCGGAAAGGTATGGGAAACCATGCAAATGCGGCAGCGATTCACCATCACAGGACAAGTGCAGGGCGTAGGATTCCGGCCCTTTGTCTATCGCATCGCACTGGACAACCGCGTGACCGGAACGGTCAACAACTCGTCCGACGGCGTGCTCATCGAAGTGCAGGGCAGCATTGAACAGGTGTCGGCCTTTTCCGAGGATCTGGCCGACAAGCTTCCGCCCCTGGCCCGGATCGTCACCCTGGATTTCCAAGAACTGCCCGAGGTGGACGGCGAAGCCGGATTCACCATCCTCAAATCCACAGGCGGAGAAGGTCACAACGTGCTCATAAGCCCGGACGTGGCCACCTGCCAGGACTGCATGGCGGACATGGACGATCCGAACAACCGCCGGTACCGCTATCCGTTCACCAACTGCACCAATTGCGGACCTCGCTACACCATCACCCGTTCCATCCCCTATGACCGGCCCCAGACCTCCATGGCCAAGTTCACGCTCTGCCCTGAATGTCTGGCCGAATACGAAGACCCCCTTGACCGCCGTTTCCACGCCCAGCCCAATGCCTGCCCCCGTTGCGGCCCCAAGACCTGGCTGACGGCCCCGGACGGACTCGTCTTTGCCCAGGGCGACGAATCCCTGCGCCGTCTGGCCCACGAACTGGCCGAAGGCAAAATAGCCGCAGTCAAGGGATTGGGGGGATTCCACCTGGTCTGCGACGCCTCATCGGACGAGGCCGTAGCCAGACTTCGCGAGCGGAAGCACCGCCCGGACAAGCCCCTGGCCGTCATGGTCCCGGACATGGACAGCGCCCGCAAGCTGTCCAACATTCTCCCGGCTGAAGAAACCTGGCTGACCGGCATCCACCGCCCCATCGTGCTGACGGCCAAGCGCACGCCATTCGATCTTTCCGAACAGGTGGCCCCGGACACCAACTTCATCGGGCTGATGTTGCCCTACACCCCGTTGCACCATGTGCTGCTCAACGACTTTGCCGAGACCGCATCCCACCGCGCACCGGCCCTGGTCATGACATCGGGCAACATGAGTTCCGAACCCATCTGTCTGGACAACGACGAGGCCTTGGAACGGCTGAGCGGGATCGCGGACGTTTTTCTGTTCCACAACCGGGACATCCTTATCCGCACCGACGACTCCGTGGTCCGGGTCAACACCATCACCAGAGACCCCATCTTCATGCGCCGGGCGCGCGGCTTCGTCCCCTCGCCTGTCTTCCTTCCCGCGAAAGGGGCCACGGTGTTGGGCACTGGCCCGGAGCTCAAGTGCACCCTGACCCTGACCAAGGGCGACCAGGCTTTCACCAGCCAACACATCGGCAACATGTCAAACCTGGAAACCCTGGAATTTCACCGGGAAATCCTGGCGCACATGCAGGACATCCTGCGGATCAAACCCGAGCTCATCGTGCGCGACCTGCACCCGGACTACATGACCTCCACCCTGGCCGAAGACTTGGGCCGCGAACTCGGCATCCCCGTGGCATCGCTCCAGCACCATTACGCCCACATCTACGCGGTTCTGGCCGAAAACAAACACACCGGCCCGGCCATCGGCCTGGCCCTGGACGGCACGGGCTACGGCGAAGACGGGACCATCTGGGGCGGCGAATGCCTGATGGTGGAACCGCAGACCCTGGACAACCAGCGACTGGCCCATTTCTCGCGCATCCGGCTGCCCGGCGGCGAGGCAGCGGTCAAGGAGCCGTGGCGCATAGCCCAGGCTGCCCTGTGGGAAATCGGCGTCCGGGAACCCGGCAAATACGCATGGCCGTGGCTTGACCGTTTCGCAGCGGAAAGCCGTTTCCTGCCCAAGATCATGGAAAAGGGCATCAATGCGCCCAAGACCTCCAGCTGCGGACGCCTGTTCGACGGCGTGGCCGCCCTGTGCGGACTGGCAAACACCATCTCCTACGAAGGACAGGCCGCCATCCGGCTGGAGAAGATCCAGGACATGCGTGAAAACGGCGCCTATCCCTGCCCCCTCAAATCCGACGATCCGGTGGCCCTGAACACCCTCTCCCTGGTGGAGGCCGTTCTGGAAGACCTGGAAAGGAACGTCCCGGTCCCGATCATTGCCCGGCGTTTCCACCTCGGACTTATCACCGGACTGACCGAACTGGCCTACAGCTTCTCCCTGCTCATGGATATCCACCACGTGGCCCTTTCCGGCGGCGTCATGCAGAACCTGACCATAGCGACCGAATTACCGCTCGCCCTTCAGGCCGCAGGTCTGATACCGTTGATGCACAAATTCCTGCCGCCCAACGACGGGTGCATATCACTCGGCCAGGCGGCCTGGGGACAAAGAAAGCTGTTACTCGAATCCTAGGGGGAAAGATGCGCAACACCCTGACGCTGCTGATCCTGCTCAGCCTGGTCCTGCTCGGCCCGTCAGTGCTCATGGCCGGTCCACCCTGCGCCCCTCTCGTGCTTACCTCGGTCACCATCCGGGAAGAAACCACCGGATTCAGCGTGGACACAGAGTATCCCGTGCTCTGCCAGACCAATGCCAACCGGACCATCCGCGACTGGGTCTCCAACCGCATCTTCGATCTCAAAAAACTCGACCCCGGCCACGACCTGACGGACTTTCCGCACAAGTACGATATGTCTATTCGGTATGCAGTTTGGTCATCCCCCGGCCAGCGGTACGCCTCCGTCAAGCTGGACGTCTCCGTATACTCCGGCGGCGCCCACCCCAATCACTGGCCCATGACCTGGGTGTTCGACCTGACGAACGGCCGCGACCTGCCCCTGGCCGCACTCTTCCCCGACACGGACCCGGCCCTCGAAGCCGTCGCCGCCATCTGCCGAAGCGTCCTGCCCGATTCCCTGGGCGACATGTATGTCCCGGAAATGCTCGAAGCCGGGACCGAGCCCTTTTTCGAGAATTACGACCGGTTCATCCTGACCACGGAAGGCGTATCCTTTTTCTTCCCACCCTATCAGGTTGGGCCTTATGCGGCAGGCGAACAGGTGGTGACAATTCCCTATGACAACCTGAGCGGACATATTGCCTCGGATATCGTCATTACGACAGGGCACCCCTGACGCACGACTTGCATGGACGGCAATAAAGAGTTAATAGTTATTTCTATCAATTTCTTCTAGTACAAGGAGCCTTCATGGAACTCATCCGCATCATCATCTCCATCCTCATTCCGCCCATAGGAGCCTTTCTCAAGGTCGGCCTGGGGCTGCAATTCTGGGTCAACCTGTTGCTGACCCTGCTCGGCTACTTCCCCGGCCTGGTCCACGTAATCTGGCTCCTGTCCAGAAAATAACAGCTTCCCCCGCCTGAAAAAAAAGGCCCGACGCGATGCGCCGGGCCTTTCAATTATCCTTGATATGCCAAACTAGATGGACACGCGATTCACACCTTCGATGTTGTTCAGGGCCTTGCGCACTTCTTCCGTGGGCTTGGCGTGAACCATATACACGGTCTGGACCTGTTCACCGAGCTTGCGGGAGTTGTTCTCGCGAATGTTCACACCCATCTCGCCCATCAGGGTGCCGAACTTGCCGAACATGCCGGGCTTGTCCTCGTGGGTGATGAAAATGGTGTAAACCGTTGCGCCCTCTTCCTCCACGGTCTCACCCACATTCACGGAGTTATGATATTCGCCGCGCCGCAGGTAGCCGGTGACCACTTCGGCAATCTCCATGCCGGTGCGAACTCCGGCATTGCGGGTGGATGCGCCCAGATGGGCGGACATGACGATGTTGTCCAGCTCCTGAAGCTTGTTCTCGAAGGGTAACCCCTCGCGTTTGGGCTCGGACTCGTAACAATCCAGGGCAGCGCCTGCGATCTGACCGGTCTTCAGCGCGTTGTAGAGCGCGTCCTCGGACACGTTCTTGCCGCGGGAAGCATTGATCAGATATGCGGTGTCCTTCATCTGCTTGAATTCTTCGGTGTTGATGACCGGTTCGGTGCCGCCGCAGTGCAGGGACACGAAATCGGATTTGGCCAGCAATTCGGGGATGGAATCCACGTATTCCAGCGGCGCGTCAAGGGAGTGGTACAGGTCATAGCCGATGACCTTCATGCCGATGGCTCCCGCCTTGGCGGCCAGGGCCTGGCCGATGCGGCCGCAGCCGATGACGCCAAGGGTCTTGCCGAACAGCTCAACGCCCTTGAACCGCTTCTTGTGCCAGGTGCCGTTCATCAGGGTATGATGGGCAAAGGGCACACGGCGGGCGACCGCGAACATCAATCCCAGGGCGTGCTCGGCCGTGGCGTTGGTATTCCCGTTGGGGGCGAACTTGACAATGACGCCCAATTCCTTGGCCGCATCCAGATCAATGTTGTCCGTACCCACACCGCCTCGCCCGACGATCTTGAGCTTGCCGCCGTTTCTGACACCGGCTTCGAGCACGGCACGGGTGACCTTGGTTGCGGAACGCACCAGCAGTGCGTCAAAGGAACCGATCTCACTCATCAGGTCCTCTTCGTCGCGTTTGTCCACCTCGATGGTGAACCCATGCTGTTTCAGGTATTTCTGGGCCTCGTCAACCAAACCGTCATTGGCGAGAATTCTCACAGGCACCCCTCCCCTTCGTATGCTAGAGTTTCTTCAATTCCACTTCAAGCTTGCCAAGATATTCAGCCAGCATGTCTGGCATGATGTCGCCCATATGGCCTACGCGAATGACCAGGGGGCGCCCGGCGTCTTCCAAGGCGGTATTCAGCTTGCCGTAACCCGGATCCATGAGGTAGCCCTCGCCGCGCAACGCTTCCTTCACGCCCTTCTTGAGCTGGGCCACGGTCACGCCTTCGGGGCAGACCACGGTGGATACGGTGGGGGAACGGAACCCTTCAGGGGCGAACATCTCGAACCCATCCAGACCGGCCACCCATTTTTCGACCATGCCGCGCATCTCGATGTGGCGGGCGAAACGGTTCTCGATGCCCTCTTCATTGACGATCCGGTCGAGCTGGAACCACATCTGGTTGGCCAGAGTGCAGTTTGGCGTAGTCAGGGTCTGGTTCTTGCGGGCACGGCCCAGGTGCTTGGTAATATCGTGATGATGCCCCTTGTTCGTGACCTTCTCGGCCTTTTCCTCGGCCTCCTTGCTGATGAAGGCCACGCCGAATCCGGCAGGCAGTCCCATGGCCTTCTGGGTGGCCGTGGCGTACATGGCGGCCCCGGAATTGGCCAGGTCCAGATCGGCTCCGCCAAAGATGGACACGCCGTCGACCAAAGGCATGGCTCCGTATTTGCGGATCAGCGCGCACACGGCCTTCATGTCGTTGACCACGCCGGTGGATGTCTCGTTATGGGTGAAGGAAACCACGTCCGGTTTCATTTCCTTGAGCTTGGCTTCGAGTACGTCCATGTCAATGGCCTGGCCGTAATCGAACTTGAGGTTCTCGGCTTTCTTTTCGTTGCTCGCGGCAATATTGTAGTACATGTCGCCGAAAGCGCCCACCGAGACGTTCAGGATGGTCTCGTCCTCGTCCACCAGGGAGCGCACGGAAGCCTCCATGCCGGTGGACCCGGAACCCAACAGCAGGATCGGCTCATACATGTCGCCCGCCCCGGCCAGCTTCCGCAGGTTCTCGCGAATGGGACCGAAACGAAGATCATTCTCCGAATCCCGATGCCCGAACTCGGGCAAAAGAGCCGCTTCCTTGACATCCTGACGAATATAGGTCGGCCCGGTAATGAACAGTTTCAAAGGCGCAAAATTCGGTTTGCTCATGATCTCTACCCTTCAATGATGGTGACGATAAAAGAAAATCCAACCCGTAACAAAAAAAGTGCTTTCGATCATTATAACGGGAAGGCAGAGATGGCAAGGCATGGAAGGGGGTCAAGGGACTGTTCGGCCAAGGCCGATCGAGACAGAACAATAGAGTGTTTTTCTTTAGTAAAACCACTTGATATACGGCACTTCAGATTCAAACTGGTTTATTTTTCAACTGCAACCATCCGCCTACCGACGCGCGCTCCCTTCGAAAGACACACCTTATATACCCATATCTCCCGTTTTTGATACGCAGCGCATTCGCGGTGGTGAGTGCGTATCCCCTCCAGGGTGGGGTTGGTTGATTGGTAGCGCATTCGCGGTGGAAGTTAGGCTCGTCATCCTTTTGAAGTGTTGCGCTCTTACAGCGCCCTACTTTTGTTCAAGGCGACAAAAGTAGGCAAAAACGCCTTTTTTGGGCTGTGATCCTGGAATCGTGACCAAGAGCCTGTAGCGCGGCTCCACTGCCCGGGAAAGAAAGTTCGTGAACGAACGCTTTCCGGGCCACGCTCCGCCGCGCACAACAGGCTCTAAGCCCCGCTTCCAATTGCCCATCGCTGTAGGA
>NZ_QTZO01000029.1 GCF_004025585.1 Pseudodesulfovibrio sp. S3 | reverse complement strand
GCCCCCCCGAATCGATCAGCTTCTTGCCGCCGATCACCGGGCGGCCAAAATCCAAAGCCGCATTTTTTTGGTTCTTTTTTGGGGCGGCTCAGCCAAAAAAGAACCCCGCCGGGAGGGCAGAAAAAAACATGGAGGAGCGATGAGCGACGGCTCTTCTTCAGACTTGCTGAAATGGGAATACGCACACATCCGCGAAGAAGGACATGGAATGCCTTTGGGGCGGCAAGCCCCAAACAATGCCTCCCGCGCCAAAGGCGCGCATCCCAAAACAAGAAGCCGCCACCCTGGGCGGCCTTCCTTATTCCTTCAGGCCCGCTGCTCGAAGCAAAAGCCAACCAGCACTGAATAGCCCTGCCCAAAGGGCAGAGATGCAGTAAGGCCGCATGGTTGCGGAGAAGGCAAAAAAAACATGGAGGAGCGATGAGCGACGGCTCTTCTTCAGACTTGCTGAAATGGAAATACACACACATCCGCGAAGAAGGACATGGAATGCCTTTGGGGCGGCACGCACCAAACAATGCCTCTCGTTCCTTGATGCATCACGGCTTGGAAGAGTGGGTCAGATGTGCATTTTTCGGGTGCGGTTTAACCGGAGGCGTAGCCTAGCTACGGCGAGAATTAAACCGTGCCCGGAAAATGTGCAGATGGCCCGCTATCCCAAGCCGACACACCCGCTAAGGTTTGAGCTGGCTCAGCAGCATGCCGCCGAGCATCAATCCGCAGCCGATCAGGGCGCGAACAGTCAGCACTTCGCCAAGCATCAGACAGCCGCCGATGGCTGCAAACACCGCTTCGAGGCTGAGGATGATGGCTGCATGGGCGGGCTGGGCATCCCGCTGCGCCACCACCTGGAGGGTGTAGGCTATGCCCACGGACATCAAACCGCCGTAGGCTATGGCCGGAATCGCGCCGACCAGTCCGGTCAGACTGACCTCCTCGGTGGCCACTGCCCCGATGAGGGAAAGCACGGCGCAGGCCGCGAACTGGACCGTGGACAGTTTGATGGCGTCAACACCATCCAGGCCCGGAGAAAGTTTACCCACGAGCAGGACATGGACGGCCCAGAGCAGAGCGCCGATGAGAACCAGCAGGTCGCCAAAGGAAATGGTCAGTTCCGCAGTAACCGAGAGCAGGTACATGCCGACCACCGCCAAGGTCGCACCGAGCCATGTGCCCCAGCCCGGTTTCTGGGCCAGGAGCAGTCCGAAAATGGGCACAAAGACCACGTACAGGCCGGTAATGAACCCCGCCTTGCCCGCGGTGGACGCCTCCAGGCCGAACTCGGCCAACTGCGGACCGGCCAGCCCGATCTGTTGCAGGGTCGCCCCCCCGAACAGGACCAGTCCGAGGAGCACTCCCCCGATGGCCATGCGCTCCTTGTCCACGCCGGCATAGCCGGAGTCGCGCTTCTTCTCCAGGATCATGATGAGCGGGGTCAGGGCGATGGCGCCCAAGGCAAAACGGATGCCGTTGAAAGTCAGGGGTCCGACGTGATCCATGCCCACGCGCTGGGCCACGAAGGCAAAGCCCCAGATTGCGGCGGTGAGGAACAGCAGGATATCGGCGCGAAGGACGCGGGTATTCACGGAGCAGTCTCCTTACGAGAAAAGATCACCCCGTGTACTGTATTCGGCACCGGGCGGCAAGCAACCGAAAGCGGCTACTGGTCTGGCCCCTCGGATTCGGCGGCCTTGGCGGCCTCGACCGCGGCGTTGGCATTGGCGGCCAGGGCCTTGAGCATCTCCAGGAGATACGGCTCGGCCTCGGGAGTTCCCTCATGGGGAGCCCAGTCCGGGACGTCTTTGTCCGTGTCCTGGGAATACGGTCCGCTCTTGCACTCGAAGACCAGGGTGTCCGGCTTGAGCGGGACAAAGGTGTGGTAGACGTGAGGAGCCACGTCGATCCCGAAATTCTCGGTGCCGGGTTGAAGCAGTATATGCTCTGCGATCTGCCCGTCATCCGTGAATCTGATGAAGAGCATGGACCCGGCCATGACCAGGATGGTTTCGTCCTTGGGCGGGTTCATGTGGCGGTGAGGCATGAGGTACGTACCGGGCTGCAAGGCATTGAACATCCGGTGGGCGACCGCATCATGCGACTTGTGCAGTTTGCGCAGCATCCGTTTGCGGGGACTCTGCTTGGACAGGGTCAGCAGTTCGCCGACCATGGTCAGAGTCAGGCAGGTGACATCGGTGTCGGGCGCATCCAGGGCCATGGGGTAGTTTTTTTCTTCAGTCATGCCCCTTGTCGTACCCTGCCTGCGCGATTAGGGCAAGTTTGGCGTCTAGTCCAGCTTCAGGTCCAGGAGTGTAATCTCGGAATAGGCCAGATCGATATCGCACGGCAGCACTCGGGATGACTTGTAGAATCTCGGTGACTTGATAAGCTCCACCTCTCCGGCGACACCCCCATCCAAAAAGCGCCTATCTACGGCCAGCACGCAGTCGTTGTCCGGCAACAGGGCCTCGGCAATATGCTGCACCCGATTGGAAAACATGACCGAATTGGAACGATACAGGACGTCGTAATACATCACGCCGCCATGCTTGACCGCCTTGGAGATGAGCAGCAGGCACTGGGTGCACCGGGTCGAGACGAGAACCGGCATGACCGCCAGGTCCCGATGGTCATCGAACACCCGGATATCCCCCGGATCGCAGCATTTTCGAATGGTCTCCGGGTCATAGGTCAACTCCAGATTATCAAAGACCTCTCCCGTCTTGCGCCAAAGCAACCGTTCCTCCTCCAGCACGTCCAGCCCCATAGTCCTGAAAAACTCGATCCGTTTGGGGGAAAGGGAAAAGACCGTATAGGTAACGTTCGGGTCGGCCGTGGCCATCTGGAGCATGCCGGACCCAAGCCCCTGTCCCCGGAATTCCTTGAGGATGTACCAAGATGTGAAATTTACGAACCGCTCGCGACGGCCGTTTATGACGCGGTGGGAACAGACATGACCGTGGAAGCCCACAATGCGCCCATGGTATTCGGCCACGATCCCCAGATCCGGCCTGTTGGAGCACCACCCGGTCGAAAAGAGCGCACCCCAGCGCTCAATGGAAAAGTCGGAATTCATGTGCTCATGAAGGAGCGTGCAAATAGCGTCGATATCTGCCCGTTTCACCGGACGCAAAATAGCGGTCATGGCAATCCCTCTCTGAATGGTTCGCCATGCACGGTAAAATGTTCAGTTGCCGGGCGCAAGCATAAAAGGGGCTTTTGCCACAAAGGCCTGGGACGGCAGAATGAAAGAGGAAAGACTATCTGACCGAAGGCCAGATTTCCGCAGGAGAGAGCCATTTTGCGCCCGGATGGGCCACGGTCAGGGAGAAAAGCGCCTCCATGAATTCCCAGGCGGCCGAGTCCATGACGAGGTGATGGGAGAGCACGCAGGTCGGCTCGGTCTCGTCGACACGGCCCATTCGCTTGTCCTCAAGGTGTTCCACCAGATATTTGATGGATTTCTCCACACCGGCAAAGCGCACGTTCGGTTTGTCCTTCCAGTGCAACACGTCGCAGTGGGCATCGGCCACACGCAGCCCTTCGGGCGGGGCGGGGCGTTGCTTCTTGTAGCTGGACGACAGCCCGAGAAAACCCAGGACAGGCAAATAGAACAACAGCTCCGGGTCAATGCGGTTCCACGGCGGCACCAGAGCGGGCACAAACCGTCCCTTGAACAGCTGGGTAAACTTGAGCATACCCTGCCTCAGCTCGTCGAGCACCTCGGACTTGGGTCTGTGCAACCCCAACTCCCAGGCACCGGTCCCCGAGGGAGCATGGTTGATATGGGCATAGCCGTGCTGGAGTATCCAGACGTTGGTCGCGTCGGAAATGGTCTTCCTGAGCGGTTCCCCGGCCTTGGCGGGAACAGCGGCCAGACCGCAGGGGATACCGTGCCGGTTGCTCAAAGAGATGAGCCGGTCCAATTCCACCGTGGGTTCGGCGGCATCGTCGTCGCGCCACCAGAACTCGGCGGTCATATCCGCGTCCTGCCAGGCGTCCAGTTCCCGCGAAAGTATGTTCATAGCGTTGAAAGTCATGGGATGCGTATCCTAGCAGAGGTTGGAAATAAAAGCCAATACCGGCTCTGGCATTTTCACAGACAATATGGCAGGACCATGCACGGAGGCCAGATTCTCATGAACGTACCGGCAAACAGCATCATCTGGAACATGACGAGAAAATGCAATTTCCGCTGTGAATATTGCTACTTCCCGCATGACAACACCCCTGTCACCGAAACCCTCGACGCGGAGCGCATCGCAGCCTTTCTCGACGCCACCGGCTCCACGTGGAAGGTGGGGCTGACCGGCGGTGAACCGTTCATCTATCCCGGCATCACGAATGTTTGCGAAATCCTGACCCGCAACCATATCATCGGCGTGGATACCAACCTATCCGTGTCCACCAGGGTGCGCGAATTTGCCGAACGCGTGGACCCCAGCCGGGTGCACAACCTCTATGTGGCCCTGCACATCGAGGAACGGGAACGGGTCAAAGGCGTTGACGCATTCATCAAGAACGCCCGTCTGCTCATGGACAAGGGATTTTCCATCATAGTCAACTACGTGGTCCACCCCACCCTGGAAGCCCGCTTTCAGGATGACTGCGACTTCTTTGCCGAACACGGCATCCAGATCACTCCACGTCCATTTCGGGGAGAATTCGAGGGACGGCGCTATCCCGAAGCTTACGGAGATCGGGCACAGGCCATTTTCGGCGACCACCCGGAACAGGGCAAAAAGGTGGCCTTCAACTTCCAGGGCATACCCTGCTCGGCGGGCCGGACCCTGCTCCGCCTGGAGCCGGACGGAACCGTGTTCCGCTGTCCGGGCGACAAGACGGTGCTCGGCAACGTCACGGACACGGTCACGCTGCTTGACGGGTTTGTACCGTGCACCAAAAAACGGTGCCCCTGCCGGGGATTGGATCATGTGCAACTGGCCCCGGCCCAGGCAGACCTGGTGGACGGCGTGCAATTCGCGGTGGTGGCTGAGAACACCACCTCCGGAGCAGCCTTTGAACGAGCAATCGCAGCAGCGCCCGGCCATCCTTGCGCTGAAAACAATCTCGGCGTCCTGGCCTGGAGGCGGGGAGACGTGGGAGAAGCAGTCCGGCGGTTTGAACAGGCCCTGAGCGCAGTACCCGACAATACGCTCTACGCCCGCAACCTCCAGGGAGTGCGTTCCCAGGAGCGTCTGTTCGATCCTCAAATCTGTCTGGACGTAAACGCAGACCCTGCAAAGTAATGGTGGCATCCGTCCCCTGATCTGGGGTATGGCTTTCGCACGGCACGTATCTGGACAGACTCGCCGCAAGAAGGTAACGTTGGCGCGTTGCCGGTACAATGTATCTGTCCGGCCTTTTTTTTGATGTGCAGACACCTATGAAATCGAAAGCATATAATATCCTGATGTACTCCCACGACACTTACGGTCTGGGACACATCCGCCGCACCATGGCCATAGCCAGAGACCTGGTGGGCCCTGAAGTGAACATCCTCATCGTCACGGGTTCCCCCATTGTCGGGCGGTACACCATGCCCAAGGGGATCGATTTCGTGCGCATGCCGGGCATGATCAAGAAAACCAACGCCATCTATGTCCCCCACTCCATCAAGGTGGACCCCAAGATCGCCATCGCCATCCGCAAGAACATCATCCTGTCCACGACCAAGGCCTTCAAGCCGGACCTGTTCGTGGTGGACAAGGTACCCACCGGCCTGAAGGGCGAGGCCCTGCCAACCCTGAAATGGATACGCAAGCACCTGCCCTGCTCCCGTGTGGTCCTCGGACTGCGCGATATCCTGGACTCCGCCGAATCGACCCAGGCCGACTGGGCGCGCAAGAATTTTCCCGAGGTGCTGCGCGAGCTCTACTCCGAGATTTGGGTCTACGGATACCGCGCCATGTACGACCCCATCATCGAATACGCCTTCCCGGACGACATCGCCGAAAAAACCGTTTTCACCGGGTATATCCCGCGCAAGGTGCCCACCACCCGCAGGACCAAGCGCAAGCACAAGCTCGTGGTGGTCACCATCGGCGGCGGCGGTGACGGTTACACCGTGCTCGACAACTACCTCAAGATGCTTGAGACCAACGGCACCGTGGATTTCAAGACCCTGATGATCACCGGCCCGTTCCTCTCGCCGGACCGATTGGACGAACTGGCCGACCGCGCCCGCGCCCTGAAGGTCCAGATCAAGCCCTTTGTGCGCAACATGGAAAAACGGATGGCCAAGGCGGACGTGGTGGTCTCCATGGGCGGCTACAACACCATGTGCGAAATCCTCTCGCTGAAGAAACCCGCATTGATCATCCCGCGCGACAACCCTCGCCAGGAACAGCTCATCCGCGCCAAGGTCTTCAAGAAACGCGGCCTGTGCGAATACATCAAATGGGACGACGTCTCACCCGAAACCATCCGCGAAAAGGTCAACAGCCTTCTGGACAACCCCACCCCCTATACCTCAGAATTGGAGACCTTTGCCATGACCGGCCTGGAAGTCATGCGCGAACGGTTGGAATACTTCCGCGAGAACTGCCCGTGATGAACACGCCTTCAAAAAAAACAACCCTTGGCATGGTGCTCAAGGGATATCCCCGCATTTCCGAAACCTTCATCTCCAACGAGATCCGCCTGCTCGAAAAGATGGGTTTCAATATCCACATCTACTCCATGCGCGCCCCGCGCGAGAATTTTTCCCACGATTCCATCAAGGAGATCAAGGCCGGGGTCACCTACCTTCCCTCGTCCATGTTTTTCGGCCTGCCCGCCCTGCTCTGGCACAACATCCGCCTCTTCATGCGCATGCCGAAACGCTACTGCCAATGCCTCAAACTGATGAAAAAACGGTTTGCCCTGGCCCCCAAGAAGCACACCTGGGTCAAGCACATGCTCCAGGCCGGGTACATCATGCAGAAATCCGTCATCGACGACGGCGTTGACCTGGGCCATATGCACGGCCATTTCGCCCACACCCCGACCACCGTGACCATGTACGCCGCCTTCCTGGCCGACGTGCCCTTTTCCTTCACGGCCCACGCCAAGGACATCTACACCCAGGACCCGCGCCGCATCCGGGACAAGGTCGAACGCGCCCGGTTCGTGGTCACCTGCACCCGGTACAACGAGAAACACCTCAGGGAACATGTGGCCAACGGCAACCCCATCCACTGCGTGTACCACGGCATCAATCTCGACCTGTTCTCGCCCAATGGCCGCGACCCCAAGGCCAAGCCGCCCTACCATATCCTGACCGTGGCCCGGTTCGTCGAAAAAAAGGGACTGGACACCGTGCTCCACGCCCTGGCCAAACTGCGCGCCGACGGGCTCGACTTTCGCTACACCCTGGTGGGCGAGGGCAAGGCCAAATTCAACCGCAAGATCGAAAAGCTCATCAAGAGCCTCGGTCTCGACGACATCACCACCCTGCCCGGCACCATCACCCACGACGAGGTCATCGAACTGCTCGGCTCGGCCCATTGCTTCACCTTGGGCTGCCGCGAGGCCAGGGACGGCGACCGCGACGGCATCCCCAACGTGGTGGCCGAAGCCATGGCCACCGGAGTGCCCGTGGCCGCCACCGAGGTGTCCGGCGTGCCCGAACTGGTCACCCACGAACAGACCGGCCTGCTCTGCCCGTCCAACGACCCCGACGCCCTGGCCGACATCCTCAGACGCATCCTGACCGACAACCATCTGCGGGAGAAGATCATCCCCGCCGCTGTCGAACGGGCGCACCAAGTCTTCAACAACAAGAAGCTGATCCGCGATCTGGGCGAAATATACAAATCCCACGGTGTTCCCTGCGGCCAGTAGAAGGGCCTGTGGAAACGCAGACGGTGGAGTGAGCGAAATGATTTCTCACTGTGAATTTTACTCTGCAAATCGGTCATCCCTGTACCGCCTGATGCTTTTGCATATGACCAAACGCATCCTCTCCGGCGTGCTGCTGTGCATGCTGGTTGTGTTGTACGGTGCCGACGGGGAATGCGCGGCCTCCGGCAAGATTCTGATCAACGAAGTCTTTGTGGACGGGTCGTCCAACTATCCCGACTGGATCGAACTCTACAACAGCGGGGACACGGCCTGCTCCCTGAAGGGGTACCGGCTGTCGGACAACCCGGACGAGCCCGGGTGGACCATTGCCGAAGCCTTCATCATCAATCCGGGCGAACACAGTCTCTTCATATGCGACAAAAGGAACGCCCATGACCATACGAATTTCAGATTGAAGAGCATCGGCGGCCAGGTGTACCTGTTCGACCCTTCGGGAGAGCTGGCGGACCAGATCACCTACAGCGGCCTGCCGCGTTTCTCGTCCATCGGCCGATATCCCGACGGGGGAGCGCAATGGTTCATCCATGCCACCCCCACCATGGGGGGAGAGAACGGTTACAGCCAAACCCCGGTTGCACGGGCGGCCTCTTCCGCGTCCCTTCACATATCCCATGCCAGCGGCATCTACGACGAGCCGTTCACCCTGACCATGCAGCCCCCCCCCGGCATCAGCGTACGCTACACCCTGGACGGCAGCATCCCGGACATGTCGTCCAAACTCTACGGCTCCGGCATACCCATAGAATCCACCGCCGTTATTCGAATCGCCCAGGTCGACACGCTCGGGGCAGTCGGCAAACCGGTAACACGTTCCTATTTCATCAAAGAATCCACGACCCTGCCCATCGTGTCCGTGGTGACCGATCCCAAGAACTTGTGGGACCAGGAAGTCGGCATCTATGCGGACGGCGATTCCATCAACAAAGACGGAACGCAGTCACAGAACTGGCGGCACAACTGGCGGCGGCCCGTAGACATCGAATTCATCACCCGCGAGACACAGTGGAGCGTCACAGGGGAAAGCCGGGTGCACGGGGGCGCATCACGGGGCCGACCGCAAAAATCCCTGGCCTTTTATTCAGGGGATAAAGAAACCCCCTACGGAATCCGGCACCGTCTGTTCCCTGCCGTCCAGCGGACCGAATACGCAGGCTTCATCCTGCGCAACGGCGGCGACGCCTGGTTGAGAACCCAGTTCCGGGACGCCTTTCAGCAGGCCCTGGTCCAGGACCGCGCCGAAGTCGAATCCATGCGCTACCGCCCAGTCGTTGTTTTCATCAATGGCGCATACTGGGGGGTGTACGGATTGCGGGAATCCATAATCAAGAAGAACCTGTTGGCCGGACGCGAATTGCCCCTGCAGCCCACGGTTGTGCTGGAAGGCGGGGAAATCGCCTCGGACAAGGGGCCCTTTGCCGACTTCCGGCCTGTGTCAGCCGAGGGGGATTACCGTCTTTCCCTGCCTTCCATGGATATGGATTCCTATCTGGACTATATCGCCATAGAACTCTACTCCGGGAACCCGGACTGGCCCGATGGCAACATCAAGTGCTGGCGGCCCCTGGCCGATCAAGAAAGCCAATGGCGCTGGATTCTCTACGACCTGGACAGGGGGTTCAACGGTAAACGGGGAAAATCCCCGCAGGAGGACCCCTTCGAGGAACTGCTCAAACGCCCCGGCCCGAGGGGGCTGCATTTTGCGGACATGATACAGAACCGCCGGTTTGTCAGGGATTTCTGTTGCAGGCTGACTGCGCATATACTGACGACCTTCCAGGCCGAGCGCGCCCTTTCCATCCTGGACAGCATGGCGCAGACCCTCCGCCCGGAGATGGAACGTCACTGGCAACGATGGCGCTGGTCCTGGCAAATTGACAGGCTGTTCATGAACACGGACAGATGGGATGGATATCTCGCCATTCTACGCGACTATTGCGAACAACGGCCGGCAGCCATGATGCAAATCATGGACAAACGTTTCAAAACCGGAAATCCTGTGCCCACCTCCGTGGCCATCGGGCACACTGGCCAGGGCCGGATTCTGGTGGAAGGGCTTGAACTCCCGGACGGCAGACTGACAGGGCCGATTCCGGAAAACCTGGAGCTTGTGCTTGAGGCATTGCCTGCTCCGGGGTATGCATTTGCAGGTTGGACAGATGACCAGCACAACACGACACCGTATATAACCTTGAAGCCTGGCACATCCATAACGGACTCAGCCGTCTTCGTACCCATAGACAATAAAGAGTGAACCCATGACCGACACACTTTCATTCAACAGCGGGAAAAAACGCTTTACCGCCTGCCTCATCGCCGCATTGTCTGCAATGTCTTCGGTGGTCATCAACAACTCGATAACCCATGGCGACCTCACGCAATTGCAGACCAGCCTGCCCATCGCAGCCGGAGTCGGTGTCATTTTAGGCCTTGTCTATTATTACGCCATGGCCCGGATTCTTCCCCGTCTGCACAAAGATCATCACAATGAGCTGTGGGCCGGACTATCCTGGTTCAACCTATCGACCGTCAGCCTGTGGCTCGTGCTGCTGCCCTTGCCCTTGTACTATATCAGTTTTGGCATCGGCTTTGCCTTCACAGCCGGCTGCGCACGCCTGGTCGGTTCTATTTACACGGTTTTCGGAACCGCCCTTTCCAACCGCAAGCGTTTTGCCAACACCTTTGTCATGCTGGCGGCGACCATCATGCTCGTCATCACCGTGGTCAAGGCCTCGCTGGCCCTTTCCCTCGGATTGGTCGGCGCCCTGTCCATCATCCGCTTCAGGACGGCCATCAAGGAACCTGAAGAATTGTCCTTCCTCTTTTTTACAGTGGCTATCGGCTTGGGCTTCGGTGCGGAAAAATTCGGCATCACCCTGGCCGCATTCTGGGCCATCTGCATCGGTTTCATCCTGTTCCGCAAGATCAGGAAACCCAACAACATGGACAACGCCTACATGGTCACCGTGTACGGGCCAAAAAGCGGTTTGCTCGCTTCGGTCACCCAGTTTCTGGAAGATCACGGCCTGACCCACGAGTTCACCCGCCTCGAAACCAGCGAAGCCACCAACCACGTCAGTTTTCTCGTGGAGATGAAAAACAGCAGCGTGCTGGAGCTTCTCGGCAAGAAATTTCAGGATGACCACCCGCAATCAAATGTCTCCATTGTCCAGGCACGGAGCCTTTTTTAGTGATCAAGGCCACTGACGGCACAGCCTCCTACCGCTACGAGCGAAAATTCACGGTTCCCCTGTACATGGTGCGCAATCTGGCCACCATGTTACGCGCCAGCAGTTTCGGTTTTCGAGAGATTTTTTCCGAGCGCCACGTAAACAACATCTATTATGACACACCGCTGTTCCGCTTCTTCAGTGAAAACGTACAGGGAGTGCCGGAACGAAAAAAGATCCGCATCCGCTGGTACGGCGAGGCGCACTTGCCGAACCGCTGCCGGTTCGAAATCAAACGAAAAAACGGACTGGTGGGGGCCAAGGATGTTGAGCAGGTGGACTGCTCCTTTGACAATCTCAACGATATGCCGGGCATTGAAAACGTCCGAGTACCGGACATTTTTGCCCACGAGACCGCAAGCGTAGGCCCGACCCTCCTGAACAGATACCGGCGACGGTATTTCCTGTCCGCCAGCGAACAGTTCCGGGCCACCATAGATTATGACATTTTCTACAGCCATCCGAGCGCGGCCAACAAAAACGGGATGGGATATCCGGACAACGAGGCCGTACTGGAACTGAAGTACGATCACGAATTCGACATGGATGCATCGGGAGTTTCTTCCGAGCTGCCTTTTTCAGTTTCCAAAAAATCGAAATACGTGACCGGCATCAACATGGTTTACGGCTTTTAACCTCGGATTCCGACACAATCCTACCGGCAGATTCAAACGAGCTTCAAATCGACGGGAGTACCCTGCGGCCAGTAGAAGATGCCTCCGGCGGCCCAAGAACCTTTTGGAAAAGGTTCTTGGGAATCTCCAAAACTCTTTGTTGCCGCTTCGCGGAAGACGAATGGACGCGAAGGGTTTTGCTTCGACCAGACCTACGATTTAAGACAGAGAAAACGGCGCACCATGTTAAGACATGGCACGCCATTTCTTTTGTTTTATCTGGCGCAAAGAACTCCCCCGAAGGCAGTGAGCGATGGGATTCTTAAGGCCCTTGGCCTTAAGCAGGTCCGGTACAACGTCCTGGCCCCCCGGAAGGGACCGCCTAAGGCCTGCCCTACCGGCTCTGTCCGAGCATGAATATCCCAAACGTAGCGAACAGGTTCGGCAGGAAGGTGATGACCTTGCCCTTTTCATCGTGGTGGTGCGTGGAAATAGCCACTTCCTTGACGATGGGGACGTTCAGCTGTTTGCAGAAGCGGCGGAAGTCGATGATCGGGATGACCCGGATGTTCGGGGTGTTGTGCCACTCATAGGGCAGCTCTTTAGACATGGGCGCGCGTCCGGTGAAGAGCATCTGGAGCCGGTTGCGGTAGTGGGTGAAGTTGGGGAAGGAGACGATGCCGAGTCGGCCCACGCGAAGCATCTCGCGGATCAGGGTTCCGGGATCGAGCACCTGCATGAGCGCCTGGGACAGGATGACGTAATCAAAGGAGTTGTCCGGGTAGTCCTCGATCTCCTCGTAGATGTCGCCGTGAATGACCGAGAGTCCCTTGGCAATGGCCTGGCCTGCGGCGTCCTCATCTATCTCGATGCCGGTGCCGATGATGGATTTCTGCTCGGTCAGGTGGGCGAGCAGGGAGCCGGTGCGGCAGCCCAGGTCCAGCACCCGGCTGCCCGGTTCAATCCAGGAGGCTATGACCTGAAGATCAAATCTCATCGTGTTCTCCGATGCGGCACTGGGTGCATATCCTATCAAGAAATCCGGACAGCAGATCGCTCAACCGCGTGTTGGGCAGCAGGAATGCGTCGTGCCCCCAGGGCGCTTCGATCTCGCAGAAGCTGACATCCAGGCCGTTCTTTTTCATGGCCTTGACCATGAGCTTTGACTGATAGGTCGGGTAGAGCCAGTCCGAGGTGAAGGAGACCACCAGATAGCGGCAGGACGCGCGGGAAAAGGCGGCCACCAGGGAGCCTTCACCGTACTGGTTTTCCAGGTTGAAATAATCGGCGGCCTTGGTCAGGTACAGGAAGGAGTTGGCGTCGAACCGCTCCACGAACTTGTTGCCCTGATAGCGCAGGTAGCTTTCCACCTGGAAATCGGCCTCGAAATCAAAGGAGAGTTCCACCCGGTCCTGAAGGCGACGATCGAACTTGTGGCGCATGGACTCGTCGGACAGATAGGTGATGTGCCCGACCATGCGGGCCACGGCCAGGCCGTGTTCGGGGCGGCCGGACTCGTAGTAGTCCCCCCGGTTCCATTTGGGATCGGCCATGATGGCCTGCCTTGCCACCTCGTTGAAGGCGATGGCCTGGGCCGAGTGCTTGGTGGTGGTGGCCAGGGGGATGGCTGCGCGCACTCTGTCCGGATAGCGCACGGACCATTCCAGAACCTGCATGCCCCCCACGGACCCGCCGACCACGGCCAGCAGGGTGTCGATATCCAGATGATCGATAAGTTGACGCTGGCAGCGGACCATGTCGCCGATGGTGACCACGGGAAAGGCTGCGCCGTAGGGGTGGTTGGTCTCGGGATTGCGGGACACCGGGCCTGTGGACCCCATGCACCCGCCGATGACGTTGGAACAGATAATGAAATACTTGTTGGTGTCGATGGGCTTGTTCGGTCCGACCATCAGATCCCACCAACCGGGCTTGGGATCGTCTTCGCCGTAGAATCCGGCCACGTGGGAATCGCCGGTCAGGGCGTGGCAGACCAGGATGGCGTTGGACTTGTCCGCATTCAGGGTGCCGCAGGTCTCATAGGCCAAGGTGACCGGTCCCAGGGTGCGCCCGGAATCCAGGAGCACCTTGGACGACTCTCCGAAGGTGAAGGTCTGCTTCCTGACCAACCCGACGGATTCGCCGGTATCGATATGGTCGGTGTACTCGCTCATGCGGACAAAAGTACGGCAGAGCGCAGCGGCGGTCAATGACCGGGCCATTGCAATGCGTTATGGGCGGTATCGCCTAGAACTGCTTGTTCATACAGATCAGGCAGCGCAGCAAAGCTTCGCGGTCCTCGGGAGAACAGGCGGCAACAAGGTCCTCGGTCAACCGCTGGTGCAGGCGGTCATGTTCCTTGAACAGCGCGCGGCCCGTGTCGGTCAGCTCCACGTTGATGGAGCGGCGGTCCGTGTCATGGGGCACTCGGCGGACATAGGCCTTGTCTTCGAGCCGGTCCACCAGCACGGTCAGGGTGCCGGTGGTGATGCCCATGAATTCGGCCAATTCCTTCATGCGCAGGGATCCGTGGATGCCGAGCACTTCCAGGGTGTGCATCTGGGGCAGGGTCATGCCCTGTTCCCGGACCACGTCGTGCTCCCAGGACGACAGCTTTTCGAAGAATTCGACAATGGCGTGATTGATCTTTTTGACCATGCGCTGCTCCTTGCTAGACCGATGTATACAGGCTGTACATGCCGAAGGCGATGGTCATGACTCCCGCCGTGCGCATGACCAGCGGCTCGACCCAGTCCTGCTCCAGGGTACGCACCAGGCTGGTTGCCTTGTAGATGGCGTAGATGACCCCGCCCAGCGCCACGGCCGTGCCCGCCGCATAGACCCCGAAGACCGCCGTTCCCTTGAGAACACTGCCGGAATCCAGGGCATAGGTATACATGAGGGCCACGGTCGGACAGGGCACGATCATGTTCATGAAACCGATGGAGAAGAGTCCCCAGATAGTGATGGACCGGGTCGCCGGGCCGTGACAAGCACAACCGTGGTCATGCCCGTGGGCGTGGTCATGATGATGATCGTGATGATCGTGCTCGTGGGCGTGGTCATGAGGGCCATGGCCGTGCTCATGGGCGTGGTCATGGTCATGATCGTGACTGTGAAGCAGGGACGGCTTCACGATAAGGATAAGCCCCAGCACGAGCAGCAGCGTGAAGGTGATCACGTCCACATACCAGGTGAACGAGGCCGGGATGGTCAGGGATATGGACCCCAGGGTCAGGCCGATGAGCAGGCAGGCCAGGGTGGTGCCCGAGGCAAAGGCCAGGGTCAGGGAGAACACCCGTCTGCCGCGTTTTTCGCCGTAGACAAACGGTGCCAGAACCAGCCAGGAATGGCCGCAGGGGTTGATGCCGTGCACCAGTCCGAGAATCATGCTGCTTTGCAGCGCAACCCAGAATATCGAATCGAATGTCATTGTCCGCTCAACTTGTTTGAAAGTAGTATTGTTTGAAACTCAAACTATCTAGTTTCAATTTAGCTTGAGTGTCAAGCTAAATTTGATCAGGGGACGGGCTGGGGTTCAGGGCAAGCGGGAATACGCTTTCAGCCTCTCTTCAAGGGTGCCGGTGTGCAGTTCGAAGAGGTGGTTGTCGTCATCGTGAAAATAAAGCGACCGCCCTTCGCCCGCGGTCCTCGACCGGCTGGCGCGCACCTCCGCGCCCGTGGCCCGGATGCGCTGCTCGTACTTCTCGTAATCACTGTCAGGGATTTTGAAGGCCACATGGTTGTAGGTCTGTTCCGGCAGCGGTTCCCCCTCCATGATCGCCAGCCATATTCCGCCTATGAGGAAAAAACGTTCTCGGGACAGGGAGTGGGTCGAATCGCCGCTGTCATAGACCTGCTCGGCGTCGAATATGGTGGTCAGAAAAGAGGTCATGCGCGTCAGGTCGCGCACAATCAGGGTTATGTGGCTCAGTCCCTCAATCATCGGCCGGACACGGTATCGCCGCCGAAAAGCTTCCAGGCGACCATGCCCCAGGTCAGGTTGTGCACGTTGGTGTAGCCACCCTGCTGCATCTGACGGACCACCGGGGGCGAACGGTGGCCGGTCATGCACACCACCACCGCCGGGCGGCTCGGGTCAGGCGCGGCCAGGGCCAATTCAGCCAATGAAGCCGGATACGGCACGTTGATCGCACCGGGGATATGAAAAAGTTCGAATTCCGCCGGGGTGCGGACATCAATGATGACGGGCGCGTCCTTCCGGTTGACTTCCATCTTGAGGGTATAGGGACTGAGCGGCGACACTCCAAAACCGAACCACCACGACACGTCCCACAGCATCAGCAGGGCGACGACAACGACAACGATGGTCAATACACGCATGATTTACCCCAATTCGAAAGAGGTGACGCCGAAAAGCTTGCCCTTGTCCATGTCGGGTTCGGGCCCGGTTGTAATACGGACCATGACAAAAACCTGTTCAAGAACGTACTTTTCAGCCAACGCCATGGCAGCCCGGCTGGGCTCGATGACATCGAGAAAGTATATCTCGCCCGGCATCTGACAGGCCGGAAATCCTGCCCTCCACGGCCGCCAGCCGGACGGCGAAATCAACGTCATTGCGGATCATGGTGCGGATCAAGGGCTTGTCAGTCATCATTTTCCCCCTTGTCCATGGTCAAGGACAAGGCCGAACCGGGCTTGATCAGCACATCGCGCTGCGGGAACGGAAACTCTATGCCGTGCTCGTGGAACAGATTCCAGATACGGATCAACACCTCGCTCTTGATGTTGGTCACGCCCTGATTGGCATCCGCTATCCAGGCCCGCAGTTCCAGGTTGACTGAGCTGTCCCCGAACTCGATGAGCATGGCCTGGGGCTTGGGAGAGGTCAGAATCCGCCGCAATCCCCTGACGGACTCCTCCATGAGATGCATGGCCTTGTCCACGTCCGAACCGTAGGAAATACCCACCGGAATCTTGAGCCTGATATTGGTATCCGAATAGGTCCAGTTGATGACCTCACTGGTCACGAACTGCTCGTTCGGGATGAGATATTCCTTGCCGTCGCGGGTCAGAACCGACACATAGCGGCCAAAGACATTGCGCACCACGCCGAACACACCGGCCACCTCGATGGTGTCGCCGGGCTTGATGGACCGGTCCATGAGCAGGATGACCCCGGCCACGTAATTGGAAATGATGGTCTGCAGCCCAAAGCCGATGCCCACGCCGAGCGCACTGGAAAAAATGGCCAGACTGGTCAGGTCTATGCCCACGCTGGACATGGCCAGGAGGATGGCCACCGTGAACAGGACCACCTTGATGGTCTTGGAGAGCAGTGCCTGAACCGAGGGCGAAACGTCACCCATGGCGTCGATGCGATTGGTGGCGAACCGGGAGAGGATGACCGCCGCCTGCAGGAACACGATGGCCAAGACCATGCCCTTGAGGGCGCCAAGGGCCGTGAATTGGGTCTCGCCCATGGTGAACGACATCTTTTCGAGGAACAGGGCAAAAGGCGCGAACAGGCCGAGGACGTTCAGCCCGACGAACACCCAGATCACGGTTGCCGTACCCCTGGCCAACATCTTGTTGGGCATGGCAAGGACCAGCAGCCGGATGCCGATGCCCGCTGCGGTCAACTGGCTGACTGCGTCCAGGACCCACGGGTTGATGTCTGCAAACTCAAACGCAACTGCCCCGGTCTGAGCCAACATGATGAACAGCACAAAACCGCCCACGTGTATGATGCCGGAGAGCAGTCCCTTGACCAGCAGGCTCTGAACATACGTCTCGACCCAGCGGGTCATGCGCGGACGAATGAGCCGCCACACGCCCAGGGTCAACAACAGGGCCACCAGCACCGAGAGCCATTGGGCCGCCATTTGCCATGTCAATACGTTCGTATGGAGCCAATCCTCCAGAAACAGAAGAAACTCGGACAGTTTCCGCATGACCGGTCCCAGTTGCTGATCCATGCTGAACACCCTCTGCTGAAATGCCATCAGCCCTGTACGGCCAAATCAACCACCACACCCACGAACAGGGCCACGGCAATGACGCCGTTCATGGTGAAGAACGCCACGTTGACACGGCTCATGTCGTCCGCCTTGACCAGGAGATGCTCGGCCATGAGGACCACGCCCACCAGTGTCGCCACCAAAAAATAGACCGCGCCCAGTCCGGCGGCCCATCCTGCCGTCAGGAAAAATACCGCTGCAATGGCATGGCTCATGGAGGAGATGCCGAGCGCGGCCGGAATGCCCATCCGGGCCGGGATGGAGAAAAGCCCCCGTTCGCGGTCGAAATCCGCATCCTGACAGGCATACAAAAGATCGAATCCGGCCACCCACAGGGTCACGCCGCAAAGCAGCAGCATCGCGGGCAGGGTGATGACCGGGTCCACGCAAATCCAGCCTGCCAGCGGAGCCAACCCCAGTACCGAACCGAGCACGAAGTGGCACCAGTGGGTAAACCGTTTGCAGAAACTGTAGGAGGCGGCCAGTATCAGGGCAAGGGGCGAGAGTTTGAGGCAGAGCGGGTTCATCAGGGCGCAGGCAGCCATGAAAACCACCGCCATGCCCGCGATAAACACCAGGGTGAAGCGCGTGGACAACTCGCCCGTGACCAGTTCCCGTTTCCGGGTGCGCGGATTCTCCCGGTCGATATCCAGATCCGCATACCGGTTGAAGGCCATGGCGAATGACCGCACAGCCACCATGGCCACGGTCAGCACCACCAGATTGTACAGCCCCGGCCATCCGTCGGCGGCCAGAAACGCGCCCATGAAGGCAAAGGGCAGGGCAAAGATCGAATGCTCGATCTTGATCATGCGGCAGACAGTGGCCAGGTCTTTTCCGATACTCATCGCACTCCCACTCAATATTTGTTCACTAACACGGCACCGGCCAGCAGCAGGACGACCCCGGCTATCCTCGGCCACGATACCGTGTGGACTTCATAGCTGACCAACCCATAATGGTCGAGCACCAGGGCTGCCAGGAATTGTCCGGCCAACAACCAGGCCATCATGGTGGCCGCGCCGAGCTGCCCGGCCAGCACAATGGTCGAAAACACGAAAAACGCGCCGAAAGCGCCGCCTATCCACGCCCACCAGGGGGCCGAGGCAACCATCCCCAGGGACGGCACCGGCACCCTGACTGCCCAAGTATAGACGATCAGCACCGCCGTGCCCACGGCAAAAGAGGCCGTGGCCGCCCAAAGGGGATCACCGAGCGAATCGCGAAGCCGCATGTTGACTCCGGCCTGGACCGGCATCAGGGCTCCGGCGACCAGGGCGTACAGGACATACATCCATTTCATGACAGCAGACCTTTGTTTTCCAGACTAGTTCCAGAGTGAGGACGTTCCCTAGTGTCATTCGTATGAAAAGATAGCGAGGTTTCAACCCTTCGTCCATGGATTTAGGTGGTTGAATTGCACGAAAATGTCCAAAACATGTCACCAAAGCGCCACCCACTTGCCCGAGAGAAGGAATAGAGAAGGAGTCAATTCAACATCCACCAATTTGGGAGGCGCCATGACCGAGACACAACTCAAGGAAATCAGGACCCACCTCATGCAGGGATTGAACAACGTCACAGGACACTCTTCCATTGATATTCCCGTAGTGGAAAACTGCCCGGACGACACGGATTTCGCAGCTCAACTGGCCCAGCACGGCCTGAACGTTGCCATGCAGCGCCGCCGCGTGGCCCGCATCCGCGAATTGGAAACGGCGCTGAAACGGCTCACGGAAACGGACTACGGCATGTGCGAGGAATGCGGCGATCACATCGGCGTGGCCCGGCTCAAGGCCAACCCCTCGGCCCGGCTGTGCGTCCATTGCCAGTCCGAGGCCGAAGACGGCCTGACCCGCCGCTGCGCATAACGCTACAACGCCCTGGAGGCACCCATGCCGGATCGGTTCAACGTGGACATGCATGTCCACTCAAAGTTTTCCACCCGTCCTTCCCAGTGGATACTGCAAAAGATCGGCTGCCCGGAAAGCTTCACCGAACCGATCGATCTCTACAACATCGCCTGCGCGCGCGGCATGGACATGGTCACCATCACCGACCACAACACCATTGCCGGTGCGCTTGAGATCGCCCACCTGCCGAACACCTTTGTCAGCGAGGAAATCACCACCTACTTCCCCGAGGACAAATGCAAGCTGCACGTGCTCGCCTACGGCATCAGCGAAGTGCAGCACCAAGATATCCAGCGGCACAGGGAAAACGTGTTCGACCTAGTGCCCTATCTCCGGGAGCAAAACATCGTCCATGTCCTGGCCCACCCGCTCTTTGCCGTCAACGACCGGCTGACCCCCGCCCACTTCGAGCAATCGCTGCTGCTTTTCGACCTCTTCGAGGAGAACGGCACCCGCGATGCCCGTCAGAACCAGACCCTGCGAGACATCGTCACCCGGCTCACGCCCATGGACATGGAGCGTTTGGCCAACACCCACAAGACAGCCCCCTGGGGCGACACCCCGTGGGAAAAAGGACTGACCGGCGGTTCCGACGACCACAGTTCACTGAACATCGCCCGAATGTTCACCGCATTCACCGGGCAGCCCACCCTGACCAATGTGCTCAAGGGCCTGCGCAGCCACACCTGCAAACCCGCTGGCACGGCCGCCACGCCCCGGACCATGGCCCACAACCTCTACGGCATCGGCTACCAGTTCTACCGCTCCCGCATCGGCAACATGAGCCCGGAAGTCTCCGAGCACCTCTGCTTCAGATTCATCAAGTCCGCCCTTTCCCCCGGCCAGGAAGCCAAGCCCTCGCTATCCACCCTCCTGCAACGCATCATCGGGCGCGGCAAGGCCACCCTGTACCGGGAGTACGGTCCCACCGACTCGGTGCAGGACATGCTCCTCAAGGAGGCGTCCGACATCATCGCCCACGACCCCACCCTGATGCGCATCGCCCGGGGACAGATGGACGACGTGGTCACCCTGGAAAAGGAGTGGGCGCGGTTCGTGTCCCTGGCCGCCAATCGGGTGCTCTCGCAGTTCGCGGACCGGACCCTGAACTCGGTACTCGGCGCAAACCTGTTCGACGTATTCCACTCGGTCGGCTCGGCAGGTTCGCTCTACGCCCTGCTCGCCCCCTATTTCGTCGGATACGACCTTTTCTCCACGGAGAGGAGATTTTCCCGGGATTGCCTGGCCCGGTTCCGCAAGCGCAACAGGCAACAGCCCGATGACGATCTCAAGATCGCCCATTTCACCGACACCTTCGACGAGGTCAACGGCGTAGCCCGAACCATCCGGCAGCAGCTCGAAATGGTGGCCCGCCACGGCAAGGACATGACCGTGATCACCTGCGGGGCCAAGGCGGATGTGCCCGGCGCGGTCTCCTTCGAACCCGTGGGCCGGTTCTCCGTGCCGGAATACCCCGAAATCACCCTGGCCTACCCACCCTTCCTGGACATGCTCACCCACTGCTTCGAACAGGAATACGACTGCATCCTGGCGGCCACTCCCGGGCCGGTCGGACTGGCGGCCCTGGCCATCTCCAAGATTCTCAAGCTCCCCTTCCACGGCACCTATCACACCGCCTTTCCCGAATACGTGGGCGCGTTCACCGAGGACGCCGGTCTTGAAGAAGGCTGCTGGAAATACATGAGCTGGTTCTACAACCAGATGCAGGTCATCTATGCGCCTTCAGAGGCCACCCGCTTCGAGCTGACCGACCGGGGCATCGATCCAGGCAAGATCGTCACCTACCCGCGCGGCGTTGACACGGACCGGTTCCACCCGGCCAAACGCAACGGCTTTTTCAACCGATTCGATGTGGGCTCCCGGACCAAACTCCTTTACGTGGGCCGGGTCTCCGTGGAAAAAGGCCTCGATGTCCTGACCGAAGCCTTCCAGAAGGCCGCCAAGATGCGCGACGGCCTGCAACTGATCGTGGTGGGCGACGGCCCCTATCTCCAGGAAATGCAGCGCACACTCCGCAACGCCCCGGCCACCTTCACCGGCGTACTCAAGGGCGAATCCCTGGCCCAGGCCTATGCCAGCTCCGACCTGTTCGTATTCCCCTCGGCCACGGACACCTTCGGCAACGTGGTCCTTGAAGCCCAGGCATCGGGCCTGCCCGTCATCGTCACGGACAAGGGCGGCCCGGCCGAAAACGTGCTCCCCAACGAAACCGGACTCATCGTCCCTGCCAACGATCCCGACTCCCTGCTCCGGGCCATCATCCACATGGTCGATACTCCTGAACGAATTGAATACATGCGGCTCAGGGCGCGGAGTCATGTTGAGAACCGGACCTTCGACGCCACCTTCTTGAAGACCTGGGAGATATTCGGTTCGCACGTCGCCGCATAGGGAGTGCCTCCCGGCAATCGCCTTCGGCGCGACCAGAGAACCTTTTGAAAAAGGTTCTCTGGACTCTCCAAAACTTTTTGACGCCGCTTCGCGGGGTTGATGTGATGAAAGGCATATTGAGATAGAAAAAACGGCGCACCATGTTTATGCATGGTGCGCCGTTCGTTTGCGGCAGATATCGACAGTACGCCTGCGAGCGAAGCGGACTATGGGATTCCGAAGGGACCGCCGGAGGCTTTCCTAGCCCCGCACCTTCTCCAGAAAGCTGGTCGTGGAATAGCCTTCAAGCAATTTCAAACTGTGCACCTTGCCGCCCGCTTTTTCGACCACGTCCCCGCCCACGATCTGGTCAACCGGCCAGTCGCCGCCCTTGACCAGGATTTGGGGGCGGCAGGCCTTGATGAGTTCCAACGGAGTGGATTCGTGGAAGATGACGATGTAATCCACGCAGGCGAGCGCTGCCAGGACAAAGGCGCGGTCTTCCTGGGGATTGAGAGGGCGGTCATCGCCCTTGCCGAGCATCCTGACGGACTCGTCGGAGTTCAGCCCGAGGATGAGGGAGTCGCCGAGCGCACGGGCGCGGGTGAGCAGGTCCACGTGGCCGGGATGCAGGATATCGAAGCAGCCGTTGGTGAAGACCAGCTTGTGGCCGGGCTTGAAGTCCGCCTTCCTTTTCAGGAAAGTGCGGATGCTCATGAGTTTGGAATTTTCCGGTAAAGACATGGTCGGTTCCTTCCTGCTATTTGCCGCACGGGGTGCGGGTGGGGACATTTTTCGGCTTGAGCTTGGTGGTGTCGTGGAACAGCATCAGCTCGAACCAGTCCATGGCAAAGGACAGACAGACGAATTCATCACTGAGTATCGCTTTCTGCCGCTTCTCGTCCACATCCACGCGCTCGAACAGGCGCATTTTCTCTATGAACCGCTGGAACTCGTCGACCTTGTACAGGGCCAGGGTGGCCATGTGGCTCATCTTGTCGGACACGGCATGACCGCCTTCCCTGACACGGGAAAGGATGTGCATGTACCGGTCGTTGCTGGCCGTATATTCATGGAACCCCTGATCCTGCTTCCAGGATGCGCCGGTCCATTCTTCTTTTTCCAGGAATCCCCGACAATGATCTTCCTTGACGATGAAGAACTGTTCACTGACGCCGCCCTTGCCGTCGGGTTTCGTTGCCCGGCCAAGGGGATACATGCGGCAGGCTCCGGGCCGGTCCTCATAGATGCGGCAGCCCTGGTCGGTCACAAAAGCGCAGGTCCGTGCAGCGCTGTCCGTCATCTTGAACTTGAACACCGGAAAATTGGTCTCGGGCGCACGGTGTCCGGTGGTGTATACCCGCAGGAAATCAATGCTGTCGGTGCCCAGGGCGCTGCGCATACGCAGGACGTCGTAGGGTGTCAGGATCATGTCCAGATCGGAACAGCAGGCGTTGAAGCACTGGATTCCGGGGTAACATTTGAAACAATATGTCTTGCCTTCCTCCAACTCCGGCAGGGAGTCGAGGAATTCCTTGGTTTCGTCATCGTGCATGGTCGTTCTCCGGGGCGCACTGTGCGCCCCCTGGTATTTCGGCTGGCCGGATGCCCGCCGGGCGTGAGTCCTCCTAGCACTTGGAGGGGGGAAACGCAAAGCCGTGCGTCTTGGTCCGGCTGTGGAAGACGCTCGGTGTTTTCGTTCCCTTTTTTTGAGGGGCACGTAGCGCATTCGCGGTGATCTTTTATTCGTCATTCCATACGAGGTGTCGTTGCTTCTTTGATACGCAGCGCATTCGCGGTGGAGATGAACGCGTTCTCCATATGAAGAGTTGAAATTTGTTTGATTGGTAGCGCATTCGCGGCGGAAGCTAGGCTCGTCATCATTACGAAGTGTTTCGCTTTTACAGCGACTTCTTTTTGTCCGAAGCGACAAAATGAAGCAAAAAACGCTTTTCTACGCTGTGGGCCTGGCCCCGAAGCCAAGAGCCTGTAGGCGGCTTTCGCTGCCCGAAACGATTGTCCACCCTGTGGACTCAATCGGGCTGCGCTTCGCCGCCCGAGACAGGCTCTAGGTTTCAGGGCCAATTGTTCGTCGTTGTAAGGGGGGGGGTAGGGATGGTGTGATTTTCTTGTTGGATTAGGCTCTTCGGTTTTTCGGGGCGGCAGATTTCATCATAGGTTTTGGGGGATTGTTTGATACGTAGCGCATTCGCGGTGAGGGTTAGGCTCGTCATCATTATGAAGTGTTGCGCTCTTACAGCGCCCTACTTTTGTTCAAGGCGACAAAAGTAGGCAAAAACGCCTTTTTTGGGCTGTGATCCTGGACCCGAAGCCAAGAGCCTGTAGCGCGGCTCCACTGCCCGGGAAAGAAAGTCCGTGAACGAACGCTTTCCGGGCCACGCTCCGCCGCGCACAACAGGCTCTAAGCCCCGCTTCCAATTGCCCATCGCTGTAGGATGCTTCAAAAACAACGTGGCGAGTTCGGAAAAAAAAGCGGATTGCCCTTCGTCAACCTGGAGCACCTTGGGAGCCAAAGGCTCCCAACAGCGGCTCTCGTCCCCGACCCCCTCCCGCACAAGCCTCCCCCTACGACAGCAAGCC